>JBBQTY010000047.1:0-21912 GCA_038234445.1 Lysobacterales bacterium | reverse complement strand
ATTGGTCGGGGAGACAGGATTCGAACCTACGACCTCTACGTCCCGAACGTAGCGCTCTACCAGACTGAGCTACACCCCGATACCGGCCCGCCTTGCGACGGGCCGCGAATGATAGCGGTGGTGGTGGTGCAGTGCAACGTTTGATTCAAGGAATCCGCCTCATTCTGATAATCTAGGCGGCCCGCTCCGTGGCGCAAGTACGTGCCAGGGAGGCTGACTTTCCGAGGTTTTCATGGCTCTGACACCCGCCCGCACCATGCCAGGCGTACTGGAACTGCTGCCGCTCGACCAGATCGCCTTCCAGGGCATGCTCGATACCATTCGCAGCAATTTCGAACGCTTCGGCTTTCTGCCGATCGAGACGCCGGTGATGGAGTTTGCCGACGTGCTGCTGACCAAATCCGGCGGCGAGACCGAGCGCCAGGTGTATTTCGTCCAATCAACGGGTGCGATGGAGCAGGGCGACAAGCCCGATCTGGCCCTGCGCTTCGATCTGACCGTGCCGCTCGCGCGCTATGTCGCCGAGCATGAGCATGGCTTGAGCTTCCCGTTCCGGCGTTACCAGATTCAGCGCGTCTATCGTGGTGAGCGTGCGCAGCGCGGGCGTTTCCGCGAGTTCTATCAGTGCGATATCGACGTGATCGGCAAGGATGCGTTGTCGGTGCGCTACGACGCCGAGATTCCGGCGACGATCTACGGCGTGTTTCGCGATCTCGCGATCGGCCCGTTCACGATCCAGCTCAACAATCGCCGCCTCATGCGCGGCTGGTTCGAGGGGCTGGGGATTGCCGATGGCGATAAACAAATGGCGGTGCTGCGCGAGGTCGACAAACTCGACAAGCGTGGAATTGAGTACGTGCGCGAAACGCTGACAGGCGAGACATTCGGTCTCGCCGGCGAAACGGTCGACAAGATCCTCGCCTTCGTCCAGGTGCGTTCGAGCTCGCTGGCTGATGCGCTGGAAAAGCTCGATGCACTCGGATCGGGTAGTGAAACTTTTGAACAAGGTCGCAACGAGTTGCGCGAAGTGCTGGGCCTGATCAAGGCCTTCGGCGTGCCCGAATCACATTACGCATTGAATCTGTCGATCGCGCGAGGCCTCGATTACTACACCGGCACGGTTTACGAGACCACGCTCAACGAGCATCCGCAGATCGGTTCGATCTGCTCGGGTGGCCGTTACGAGAATCTGGCCGGCAACTACACGAAGTCCAGCCTGCCTGGCGTCGGCATTTCGATCGGCGCGACACGTCTGTATTGGCAGTTGCGCGAGGCTGGGCTGATTGGCACCGCGACGAGCTCGGTGCAGGCCCTGGTCACGCAGATGGATGAAGCACAGTTGCCGAGCTATCTGGCGCTGGCGACTGAACTACGCCAGGCCGGTATCAATACCGAAGTGGTGATGGAGCCTTCCAAACTCGGCAAGCAATTCAAATACGCCGACAAGGCCGGTATCCGTTTCGTCCTCGTGCTCGGCGAGAACGAGATTGCCAACAGCACGGTCACGGTCAAGGATCTGCGTCGTGAGGATCAGTTTGAAGTGAAGCGCACGGAGCTGGTCAAGACCCTGCGTGTCGAGCTTGAACAGATTGCCGCGATGGGCGTGCGTGCATGACGATCGAACTCGATGGTTCTTCGTTGACGCGTGAGCAGGTCATCGAGATCGCCTGCAAGAGTAGCGATGTTTCGTTGTCGCCGAAAGCGCTTGTGCGCGTGCAGCGGGCAGCGGATTTCCTCGCCGAGAAAGTCCGTTGCGGCGAACCGGTCTATGGTGTGACAACAGGATTCGGCAGCAATGCCGACAAGCTACTCGGCGCTCATCGCGCGCGCGACGAATTACCGGGCGGCAATCCCGAACAACACGAAGGGACCTTGCTCGAAGAACTGCAACATAATCTGCTGATAACCCATGCAGTGTGCGTTGGTGAGCCGTTGGCGACGGATGTCGTGCGCGCGATTCTCGCGATACGCATCAACACCTTGTTGCGCGGACACTCGGGTATTCGCGTGTCGACGCTCGAAGCCTTGACCGCCTTGCTCAACCGCAACGTGATCCCGGTCATTCCGGCCAAGGGTTCGGTCGGCGCGAGTGGCGATCTCGCGCCGCTCTCGCATCTGGCAATTGTTCTGCTTGGCGGCGGCGAAGCGTTTGTCGCGGGCGAGCGCGTCAGTGGTGCCGAGGCGCTCAAGCGCATCGGCATTGAACCGATCCGTCTGTCGTTCAAGGAAGGTCTCGCACTGAACAACGGCACGACGCAGATGCTCGCGACGGCCGTGCTGGCTCTGTCGCGGATCGAGAACCTGATCGCCACGGCCGATCTCGCCGCAGCGATGACCCTCGATGCGTTTGCCGGTCGCAGCGGTGCCATGCGCCCGGAAGTCCATGAGCTGCGCCCGCATCCGGGCCAGGTCGAAACCGCGCGACATATCCGCGAGTTGCTCGAAGGCTCGACCCTCGTTGATATTCCGTACCACCTCGTCCCGCGTTTCCGCACCTGGACGGCTGATTCGTGGAGCGATCCGGTCGAACAGCAACGACGTTTCGATATCTGCTGGGACTATGTTCCGCCGTCGCAGCGTCACGGCCGTGAGGCATTCTACAAACGCTTCCTGCCGTTCAAGGGCGGCAAGAAACACCAGCCGCAGGATGCCTATTGCCTGCGCTGCATGCCGCAAGTGCACGGCGCGGTGCGCGATGCCTGGGCGCAGGCCTGCCGCATCATCGATATCGAACTGAACTCGGTCACCGACAATCCACTGGTGTTCCCGGATGCCGAGAATCCGCGTTATATCGAGGATCAGGTGATTTCGGCCGGACACTTTCACGGCATGCCGCTCGCCCTCGCGATGAGCTATGTGAAAGCAGCGATTCCGGTGCTCGCTTCAATCTCCGAGCGGCGTTTGAACAAGCTCGTCGATCCGGCCAACAACGATGGTTTGCCGGCGTTTTTGATCGGCAACGAAGATGCGACCGACTCGGGATTCATGATCGTGCAGTACACCGCCGCGGCTCTGGTCAACGACATGGCGACGCGTGCGCATCCTGCCTCGGTGTATTCGATTCCAACCAGTGCGAACGCCGAAGATCACGTCTCGATGGGTACCAACGAGGCACGTCATGTTTTGGAGATGACCGAGGATCTCGGCCATGTGCTCGCGCTCGAGTTGTACACCGCCGCACAGGCGCTCGAATATCGTCAGGACATGCTCAATGCTGCTCGCACACTGGCCGAACGAGGCGATGGCGCGGCGCTCGCAGCGAAGATCTGCAACGCGCCGCGCGAGGATCATCCAAGTCGAGAAGCCTTCGATGGCGAGATCATTGATCTGATGAAAGCCTTGACCGAGGCCGGCGAATTCCACGCGGGTATCGCCGTGCGCAAAGCCCACGCGAAGATTCGAGAGAGCATCGATTTCATGCGGCGCGACCGCGCGATGGATGGTGATGTGCGGCGCATCTGCGAGTTGGTTGCGAACAACGCATTGCTGACGGATCAGCCATGACCGAGTGGGTGCGCATCTGTCATACCGCAGAACTCTTGCCTGGCGAAGTCCAAACCGGATGGGATGGCGATACGCCGATTGCCGTGTTCAATATCGACGGCGAGTTGTATGCGCTCGAAGATATCTGCACACACGACGGCGCCGAGCTGACTGGCGGCCCGATTCATGGTCATGAGGTGGAATGTCCGCGTCACGGCTCACGATTCGATGTGCGAACAGGCGAAGCCCTGAATCCACCCGCCTACCTGCCAACCGCGAAATTTCCGGTCAAGGTCGAAGACGGCTGGGTCTATTCACGCGACGATCGGTGAAACGAAGTTCGGTCCTGAATCGCAGCTTGGCCATCGCCCCTGAAGGGGCTCCTACAATACCCGCGAATGCTTGGTCGGCATTTGTAGGAGCCCGTTCACGGGCGAGCTTTTCCCGGCTTGGCCATCGCCCCTGAACGGGCTCCTACAGTAGCCGCGAAAGCATGTTCGGCATTCGTAGGAGCCCGTTCACGGGCGAGCTTTTCGGTATGTCGCTGTCAAACCGGTTCGAAGCGATTGGCATCACGGTTCTTGCGCACATGTGCAGGATTCCATATACGCCCATTCATCGCGATATAGACGCCATCGGGCAGGCTTTGCACGGCGCCGACGGCACAACCGACATTGAATACGGCATCCGATCCCTGGAAGCGCGCGGGATTGAGCGCGCCAGTCAGCACGATAACCTTGTCCTTGATGTTGCCGAGGACGGCGGCCGTTTCGACCATCGTGTCGGTGCCATGGGTGACCAGCACATGCCGATGCGGTTGCGCTTCGATCAAGCGACGCAGCAGATCGCGATCGGACTCATCGAGATGCAGGCTGTCCTTGCGCAGCGCGGGCAGCACATCGAAGGTGAACGCGACGCCCAGCGCTTCGAGGATCTTGCCGATTTGCGGATCGCCGATTTCATAGGCAGATTTGTCGTCGAAATAGATCTTGTCGATCGTGCCACCGGTGGTGACGATGGAAAGGTGTTGCATGGGAATCCTTGTTCGAGCGATTGGATGATCAGGCGGGCGGATCGAGCAGGTCGATGGCGTGCGAAGAGTTCGAGGTATCGAGCTCGACCAGGCCTCGCGAAACAAATCGCGCAAGCGCCTGCGATGGTCGCATGTCACCGGTTTCCTTGATCGAATACGCGGCCTGCCGGCACAGCAGTGCGGCCGCCATGCTGCGCGCAAGAGTGAATGCCAAACCACGCGCGCCGGCTTGCATGGCATCGGCACTCGTCGCGTTTCTATGCAGCCAATCGTTGGCCTGCTTGAGCGCGGAGCACACGCTCATCGCGTGCGATTGCAGACTCGCCGACGCCTTCGCCTGGAGTATTTCCGCGAGCATGGCATTGGCCGATTCCAGCAACGGTTCGACAGTGACACTGTTGATCGCGCGCAAGGCATCGAGGGCGAGCACATTGGTCGTGCCCTCCCAAATGGGATAGACCTGGGCATCGCGCAACAATTGTGGAATTCCGGTGTTCTCGATGTAGCCGGCACCGCCAAACGCCTCGCAAGTCTCGGAGGCAATGCGTACGGCAAGTTTACCGGTCCACAGCTTGGCCAGAGGGGTCAATAGTCGCAGCAGCGCGAGCTCATTGTCATCGGCGACGCCGCTTTCACTGCGCCCGAGCAAATGAGCGACATGGAATACGAGTTGGAATGCCGCTTCGAACTCGGCCTGCATGTCGGCCAGGGTTGCCGCGTGCAGGGGGTGTTCGATTACGCGCCGTCCAAACGCTTCGCGCTGATGCGCATAGCGCGTGGCCAAGGCGATGCAACGGCGCATCGTCGCCAATGCGCCAACTGCGTTCCAGGTGCGCGTGACATTGAGCATCGGCGTGATCAGACGCACACCGCGGGCTAGCCCGTTGACCGGCGTGGCGAGCGCGCCATCCAGATGAATTTCAGCCGTCGCCAGTTCCCGCGTGCCGAGTTTGTCCTTGAGTCGATCGATGCGGATACCGTTCCATCGACCTTCATCATCATGCGTTTCGAGATAGAACAAGGCCAGCGCATCGGTGCCTTCGCCGGCGCCTTGCGGGCGCGCAAGGGTCAAAGCCATTTCGCCAATCACCGCCGAGGTGAACCACTTGCGACCGTGCAATCGATAGCGACCATTGCCCGCGGGGCGCGCTTCGGTCTCGGTGTTGCCGACATCCGAGCCACCCGTCAATTCAGTCATCCATTGACCGGACAACCACAACTGCGCGGGATCACGCGCGGTGAGGTGCGGCACTGCACGTTCGATCAGCGCCTCGTTGCCGGCTGCCTTCAATGCCGTGGCTGCGCCGTCGGTCATCGCCAGCGGGCAGGTATAGAACTCGCTGGCGATATGATGCAGATAGACGCGTGCAAACTGGTTGCAGCGGGCAAACTCGCCGTAGGTTGGATCATGGCCGGCGGCTACAAGACCGTAGCGTGCAGCCATCTCGGCTCCGCGTTGCCAAACCGGCGTCGATTCAATGCGGTCAATGCGCTCGCCCCGAGCGTCGAATTGGGTCAGCGTGGGTTCGATGCGTGTGCGCGAACGGGCCTCGTCCCAGGCAATCGCCGCGTGCGCACCGAGCGCGTCGAGATCGTCATTGATCGCCGAGCGAAGTGACGGCGGCAGGGCGCGCTCCAGCCACGCCTGCAGAACGCGATCGTTGAGGTGCTGATTGCCGAGTGTCGGCGCTGTCGGATGATTGGCCATGGCGCGAGATTATAGCTCGCAGGCGAAACATCCCTCTGCATTCCCGAATCAAGTCTTCTTTGCGCTGCGCGTGATCCAGCCCAGGGTACCGATCAACAGCACGCACAGGACAATTTCGATCCAGGCGGGTAGACGCATCGAAGGGATCGAGTAGGCGGCGACCACGCCATGACAGAAATAGCCAAGGCTGATGATGCCGATCCAAAGCAACGCGCGTTTGGCGCTGCGTCGCAAGGCAAGCAGCGGTAGCAACAGCGGCGGCAACGTGAACGCCAGTGCGAGACCGATCTGGCCGTTGGCTGGTGGCGCGAGCCACGCGTGCCAGACCAATTGCAGGATGACCAATCCTGCCCAAGCAAGAAATCCACAGCGCATCGCCATCAACGGCCTGCTCCCAGACGCGCGCAGGTTTCGGCAACGCGACGACCAAGGCTGCGCGCGAGGATGCGTTCGTCCTCACTGACTGGATTCTCCCCGTCTGTGCCTGAGACATGACTCGCACCATACGGTGTGCCACCGCTGGTCGTTCGATTCAACGCAGCCTCGGTGAAAGGAATGCCAACGATCAACATGCCGTGGTGTAGCAGCGGTGTGATCATCGAGAGCAAGGTGCTTTCCTGGCCGCCATGCATGGTTGCGGTCGAGGTGAATACGGCGCCCGGTTTGCCGACAAGGCTTCCCGAGGCCCACTCTGCCGCGGTCGAGTCGATGAAATGCTTGAGCGGTGCGGCCATGTTGCCGAAACGGGTCGGACTGCCGAGAACAAGGCCGACGCACTCCTTGAGATCCTCGCGGCTGACGTAAGGGGCGCCTTCGTCGGGCACCGGCGGTTGTGCGGTCTCGGTCACTGGCGCAACCGGCGGCACGCAGCGCAAACGCGCGCGCATCCCGGTGACTTCTTCGATTCCACGAGCAATCAGGCGCGCAAGTTGCGCCACCTTGCCGTGGCGGCTGTAGTAGAGAACCAATACGTCAGGCATTCGTGAACCGTATCCTTGCAATGAAAGACTCCGGATTGGCCGCATCGCGCTGTTACGCTAGTCTGCGCGGATGAACCCGATTACCTTCAAGTCTAGCTTGAGTCGAGAGCGAAGCCTCGCCTTTCTCGAATTCACCTGGCATCGCTTTCTTGAGGATCGCTGCCTGCAGACGGCCGGAGCACTGGCCTTCACGACACTTTTCGCTTTGGTTCCGTTGACCGCGGCAATTCTCGGAATCCTCGCCGCGTTTCCGGTTTTCGAGGAATGGAGGATCAAGCTGACCAGCTGGGCATTCAATAATTTCGTCCCAGCCGCCGGCGACGTCATCCAGGCCTATCTGACCGAGTTCGCCGCCAATGCGAGCAAGGCCACGACGATTGGCGTGCTCGTCCTCGTGTTCAGCGCGATCTCGCTGATGATGAGCATCGAGGATGCATTCAATCGCATCTGGCGGGTCAATAACAATCGCGGGCCGGCTTCGCGTTTTGTCATCTACTGGACCGCTCTGAGCCTGGGCCCGATGTTGCTGGTGGCGATGCTCGCGATCAGTTCGTATCTGGTCGCGCTGCCATTCATCGACGCCGCGGCGGCGCAATGGTCGATCAAGGAGCGGGTACTTTCAGCGCTGCCTTTCCTGATTGTCTGGATCGCGCTGAGCACCGCTTACACGGTGATCCCGAATCGCCTGGTGCGCTTCCGTGATGCGGCCATCGGCGGCCTGATCGCGGCCGTCCTGTTCGAATCTGCCAAGCATGGCTTCGCCTGGTACGCCAGCGACATGGCCAACTATCAACAGGTCTATGGTGCGCTCTCGATCGTTCCGATCTTCTTTTTGTGGATGTATTTGTCCTGGATCATCGTACTGTTCGGCGCATCGATCACGGCATCGTTGTCGGCATTCGACTATCGGCATGCTGACGATCGAATTTCTGCCGATCAGGAGCTGACTGGTTTGCTGCGTGTACTCGGTCAGCTCGTCGCGGTCCATCGTGAGGGACGTGGCCTGCACAGTGATGAGCTTCTGCAACGCGAGCCGTATTTGACGGACGACCTGCTGCAGCGCTACCTGGCTGATCTTTGTGAAGTCGCCGTGATTCGACGCACTGAAACTGGCGAATGGATCCTTTCGCGTGACCTGACCGGCATCAGTTTGCTCGATCTGTATCGCGAGAGCGGCTATCGATTGCCGGTAGGCAATCAGTTGTTGCCAGGTGATACCGTGACCGAGCCTGGCGAGAGCCCATTGCAGAAATTATCGATCATGCTGCGCGAAAAGTTGAACCTGCCGCTGGCGTCCTGGGTTCCTGTTTCCGCGGATTCCGTAAACGAATCAGCTTCCCTCACTCCGGAAAAACTCTGATGAATTCACGAATTTCGTTCCTGCTCGGCACCCTGATCGCCGTGCTTTCGATGCCGTTGCATGCAGCGACTTCAGCCGCCCCTGCGCTCAAGATCGAAACCATCGATGGCAAGACATTTGATCTTGCCAGCCATCGCGGTCATTGGGTAGTCGTCAACTTCTGGGCCACCTGGTGTGCGCCGTGCATTGCCGAGATGCCGGCGTTGTCGGCTTTCATCAAGTCGCGCAAGGATGTCGACGGGATCGGCCTTGCGTTCGAGGATACCGAGCGCCAGGAAATCATCGATTTCCTCAAGCAGAACCCGGTCGACTACCCAATCGCCCAGGTCGATGTCGATAGTCCACCGGCCGCTTTCGATGTTCCGCGCGGTTTGCCGACGACCTATCTGATCGCGCCGGATGGCAGTGTCGCCAAACAGTTCCTCGGCCCGATCAAGGACAAGGATCTCGAAGACGCCATTGCTGCCAACAAGCCTGCGAAGAAGCTCTGAGATTGCAATGCCCTGCGCGATCTTCCATATCTCGGGTCATGTGCAAGGCGTCTCGTTCCGCGCCGGGACAAGGGCGCAGGCAATTCGGCTCCGGATCGTCGGGCACGCTCGAAATTTGCGTGACGGACGCGTTGAGGTTGTTGCTCAAGGTGACAGCGAAGCACTGGCCAAACTGGAACAATGGCTGCAGCAGGGCCCGATTGGCGCGCGAGTCGAGGCAGTCGAGCGCGACGACGTTCCAGTACAAGCATTGAGTGGGTTCTACACGCGCTGACTCACACCGCTTGTTGAAGCGGCTCCTCGTTGCAGGAGGAACCAACTTCAATCCAACTCGACTTAAGCTTCGACCTCATCCTTGAATGCATCGATTGGAATGCATGCACACATGATGTTCTTGTCGCCGTAAACATTGTCGACTCGTGCGACAGGCGGCCAGTATTTCTGTTGCTTGAGCGAAGGCAACGGAAACACAGCCAGTTCTCGTGGATAGGCGTGTTTCCATTCGCTGCCGGCGACCATGGCGGCGGTATGCGGCGCATGCTTGAGCGGGTTGTCCTCACGATCCAGCTTGCCTTCCTCGACCGCACGGATCTCGTCACGGATCTGGATCATCGCGTCGATGAAGCGATCGAGCTCGTGCATCGATTCGCTCTCGGTCGGTTCCACCATCAGCGTGCCCGAGACCGGGAAGCTCAAAGTCGGCGCGTGGAAACCGAAATCAATCAGCCGCTTGGCGACATCTTCCGCGCCGATACCCGTCGCATCCTTGAGTGGACGCAGATCAAGAATGCATTCATGGGCAATCAGACCGTTGCGTCCAGTATACAAAGTTGCATAGTGCGGAGCCAGTCGCTTGGCGATGTAGTTGGCATTGAGCAGGGCGACCTGGGTCGCCTTGCGCAAGCCGGCGGTGCCCATCAAGGTGATATACATCCATGAGATCGGCAGGATACTCGCGCTACCGAAGCTCGCCGCGGAAACCATGCCGACATCGCCTTGACCGCCCATCACGCGCGGCAGGAAATCGGCCAGATGGGACTTGACCGCACACGGTCCGACGCCGGGACCACCACCGCCGTGCGGGATACAGAAGGTCTTGTGCAGATTCAAATGGGAAACATCCGAGCCCCATTTGCCAGGCTTGGCCACGCCGACCAGCGCATTGAGATTGGCACCGTCGGTGTAGACCTGACCACCATGCTGATGCACGGCTTCACAGATCGCCACGACATCCTCCTCGAACACGCCATGCGTGGACGGATAGGTAATCATCAGCGCGGCGAGTCGATCAGAATACTTCTGCGCCTTCTCGCGAATGTCATCGACATCCACATTGCCATCCTTGTCGCAACGCGTAACGACGACCGTCATGCCGCACATCTGTGCCGATGCCGGATTGGTGCCGTGAGCGGATTCTGGAATAAGGCAGATATCGCGATGGCCTTCGCCGCGCGAGCGGTGATAGGCACGGATTGCGAGCAGCCCGGCAAACTCGCCCTGTGCGCCCGAGTTCGGCTGCAAGCTGACCGCGTCGTAGCCGGTGATTTCGACCAGCATCGCTTCGAGTTCATCAATCAGTTGCTTGTAGCCGATGGCCTGATGGGCGGGCGCAAGTGGGTGGATATTGGCGAACTCGGGCCAGGTCACCGGAATCATCTCGGCGGTCGCGTTGAGTTTCATCGTGCACGAACCGAGCGGGATCATCGTGCGATCCATGGCCAGATCCTTGTCGGCGAGCGCGCGCATGTAGCGCAACAGCTCGTGCTCGCTGTGATGCGAATTGAAAACCGGGTGCTGCAGGAACGGTAATTGGCGCAGCAATCCAGCGGGCAGAGCGTCGGCGGTTTCGCGATCGATCGAATCGATATTCCCAAGCTCCGCGCCGAACACATCGGCGATGACCTTGAGATCTTCGCGCGTGGTCGTCTCGTCGACGCTGATACCAACGCTGTTGGCGTCGATGGCGCGCAAGTTGATGCGTGCTTCACGCGCCTTGGCGTGCAGCGCAGCGGCATCGACACCGGTGACATGCAGGGTGTCGAAGAAATCCGCGCCGACCTTGTTGCCGGTCTTGCGCAAAACGCTCGCGAGGATCGATGCGAGACGATGCGTCCGCCGCGCGATGCGCGTCAAACCATCGGGGCCGTGATAGACCGCGTACATGCTCGCCATCACCGCGAGCAGAACCTGCGCCGTGCAGATGTTCGAGGTCGCCTTCTCGCGACGGATATGTTGCTCGCGGGTTTGCAAGGTCAGTCGATATGCCGGCTTGCCTTCGGCGTCGATCGAGACGCCGATCAGGCGACCCGGCATCGAACGCTTGTAGGCATCACGGCAACCCATGAACGCGGCATGCGGGCCGCCGAATCCAAACGGCACGCCAAAGCGCTGACTGTTGCCGATGACGATGTCAGCGCCCCAGGTGCCGGGGGCGCGAAGCAGGGTCAGGGCAAGCAGATCGGTTGCCACGGCAACGAGTCCGCCGCGCGCATGCGTGGCATCGGCGAGCGCGGCGTAGTCGTTGATCTGTCCAAACGTATTCGGGTATTGCAGCAGCACACCGAAACTGTCGACCGTGCCCGCTTCGGCGTCGTCACCGACATGCAGTTCGATATCGAGACCATCGGCGCGTGTGCGCACGACTTCCAGCGTCTGCGGGTGTACCGCATTCGATACGAAAAACACATTCGATTTCGATTTCGCCGAGCGCTTGGCGAGCGTCATCGCCTCGGCCGCAGCGGTCGCCTCATCGAGCAACGAGGCATTCGCGATTTCCATCCCGGTCAGATCAGCAACCATGGTCTGGAAATTGATCAAGGCTTCCATGCGACCTTGCGAAATCTCGGCCTGATACGGCGTATAGGCCGTGTACCACGCAGGATTTTCGAGGATGTTGCGCAGGATGACGTTCGGCGTATGCGTGCCGTAATAGCCCTGGCCGATGAAGCTGCGGAATACCTGATTCTTGTCCGCGATCGTGCGGATCTTGGCCAGCGCCTCGACCTCGGTAATCGCGGAAGGCAGGGCTAGCGGCGCCGGCGATTTGATCTTGCCCGGGACGATCGCATCGGTCATCGCGTCAAGCGAATCGTGGCCGAGTGTTTTGAGCATCGATACGATCTCGGCATCGTTCGGGCCGATATGGCGCTCGACGAAGGCCGAATGGTTTTCGAGATCGCGCAGAGAAAGCGAGGCAGGCTGGTTCATGATTTGGGCGTCCAAAAATCGCGCGCGAAGCCGCACGCCGGGCGCCCCTCTGTCCTTTTGCCTGAGAGTTTGGAAGCAATGAACGGCTTCTTGCCCCTTCGGCGCCGATTCAACCCAGTGACGGGTGATCGGTCTCTCCAGAGTTGTCTGCGCGCGGAGGTATCGGGGCCTGAGCGATTACGGGCGTTGCGCCTTCGGCAGCAGTTTTAACTGCTTCTCCCACCGCGTGTAACGGCGCGAATGATACTCGGGTTTTCGCCTCGTTGGGAAAGCCGACGAGACGAGAGTTCGCCGCGCCGAAATTCGCGCCGTAACCTTCAGCGGCGATTACTCGATGCCGAGCTTTTCCAGGCGATAGCGCAGCTGACGCAAAGTCAGACCGAGCTGCTTGGCTGCGGCGGTTCGATTCCAGCGTGTCTGTTCGAGTGCTTTGGTAATCACGGCGCGTTCGGTTTCCGCTACCGTGGCTGCAAGATCGCCGCTGTAGGCGGAATCGGGAAGCATGAAGCCTGAATGAGGCTCCGGATCCACTGCGCGCCCAGGCGAATGGTGGTGCGATGCGACGGGTCGAGTCGGCAGGCCGATTTCGACTGGACCGCTATCCGATGCGCTCGTTGTGCGTGCAACGAGGCGCATGTCATCGGCACTGATCGAGCCGTCTTCGCACAGCGCGACGGCACGTTCCAGGATGTTTTCGAGCTCGCGCACATTGCCGGGGAAATCATAAGCGTTCAATGCGCGTACGGCATCGGGTGTCAATCGGGCTGGAGTGCGATCGGAATCCCGACCGAGGCGATCGAGGATACGGCTGGCGAGCAATGGGATGTCATCACGGCGTTCACGCAAAGGTGGCACGCGCAACTCGATCACGTTGATTCGATAGAACAAATCCTGGCGGAATGCGCCGAGATCGACGAGGCGCGCGAGGTTTTTGTGCGTCGCCGATAGAATGCGTACATCAACGGGGACTTCGGCACGCGCGCCGATTGGACGCACGGCCTTTTCCTGGATCACGCGCAGCAGCTTGACCTGCATGTGCAGGGGCAACTCGGCAACTTCATCGAGGAACAAGGTGCCGCCGTCGGCCGCCTGGAAAAGTCCTTCCTTGTCAGCATGCGCGCCGGTGAAGCTGCCTTTGCGATGACCGAAGAACTCGCTCTCCATCAGCTCGGACGGGATCGCGCCACAGTTGACCGGGACAAAGGGCGCAGCGGCACGTGGGCCCATTTCGTGGATCAGGCGTGAGGCCAGTTCCTTGCCGACACCGGATTCACCGGCGACATACACCGGCGCCTGGCTGCGCGCGACCTTGGCAATAGTTCCGCGCAGTTCCTTCATCGGCTCGGATTCGCCGATGAGCTTGGCGCTGCTGGCATCGACATTTGCCTTTTTCGCCTCGGACAAGCGCAATGCGGTCTGCACAAGACGGCGCAAGACATTGATATCGACAGGTTTTGAGACAAAATCGAAGGCGCCGGCCTTGAGCGCGACGACCGCTGCATCGACATTGCCATACGCCGTGATCATGGCCACCGGCGTATCCGGGTACTGGGCGGCGATCAATTCGATGATTTCGTGCCCGGTGCCATCAGGCAAACGCATGTCGGTGAAACATAGCGCGTAGCGTGTTTCAGCCAGACGTTGCTTGGCTTCATTGACGGTTGCGGCGGATTCGACGACCAGGCCCATGCGCCCCAGGGTCAGGGTCAGCAGTTCGCGAATATCCCGCTCGTCGTCAATTACCAGGGCGTATTGTTTGCTCATGCCTTCATTAGATGCGCGTGCGTGGCGACATTCAAGGTTAGTCTGCGCCGCGTGGGAAGGCAAAGAATACCGGCGGCTTCAGCCCTGCCTCTTTTAGAAGGTGGGTATTCGGACGCCCTTCATGTTGCGGGATCAAAGCCGCTGGCAAAGATGCGATCCGACAAGGGTGGCGTGTTCGCGGTGGCGGTATTGTTGGAAGTGTCGGGATCGGTTGCCGGCGCATTGACCACCGTGGTGACTGAATTGGAGAGAACGCCGGTTGCGCCCGGTGCGACGGTGGCATTGACCGCATAGGTGACATGGCTGCCACTCGGCAAATTGACCGCCTGCGAGATGTTGCCACTGCCGCCCGACGTGCAGGTTGCACCGCTAAACGCGGCGCAGGACCAAGTGGTGCCTGTGTAGGAGGCCGGGAACGCATCGACGACAATCACGCTCGGTGCATTCGCAGGGCCGGCATTGGCGATATTGATGACATGGCTGATTGCAGCACCTGCCGTGTACAACGCGGGCGTTGTACTGATCGAAGCCGTTACGTCGGCATTGCCGCCACCGGCCTGACAATCGACCACCGCGCGAATCACCCAGTCTCCGGAAACCAGGAATGATTCCGAGGAAAACCATGCATAGTTGGGCCCCGAAAGCTGTGCGTAAATCGCGTTTCGACCCGTATGGATGCCGTCGGCGTCGACCGCGAGGCTTGGTCCGCTGTTCGGAGGAGTTTCCGAAAACTTGTAGGCGACGACAAAAGTTTCGTTGTTCGTCACCGGCACAATCAGCGGCACGGTGTTGTTGTCGTCGAGGAAGCGGTATTCGTTGATGACGCCATCGCTGAGCAAGGGGCCATTGATCTGCTGTGCCAGGGCGCCCGGCGTCGGAAACGTTCCTGATCGGTAGATGTCAATCGAGTCGCCGAGCAGCTGGCCAGTGCCACCCGTCGCGGACAACCAGAAGATTTGCACGGCGACGATATTTCCGTCACAGGGCGAGGTCAGCCAACTCGCGCCTTTTTCACCCGCGACGAAGCCGGATTCGATTATGGCGCTGCTGAAATCGGTCAGCGAGTCATTCTTGACGGTCATTTCAGCGGCCGTCGCAGTGCCTGAAAGCAGCGATGCGAGCAGGCTGGCAGTGAAAACCTTCATCGGCGGGCCCCCTGAATCATCTCGGAAACCCAAGCTTACGCCGCTAGAGCAGCTGCAGATCGGTATGCGGTCACAATACGATCAGCGGGGCGAGCGCCAGATCAGGCTGGCGAAACGTCCACTCTGCGGATTTTCCCGATAGGAAAAAAAGCGCGTATCGCTGCGTGTATCGAAGCCGCCTCCGCTGATGCGGGTGATACCGGCCGCGCCGAGTCGCCTGCGCGCCAATTCAGACAGGTCGCATTGCCAGTGCCCCGGACGCGTAGCTGCAAATGCGGCAGCGGCGCCTGCATCGTGATCGACGAACGCCTGGCGAACCTCTTCACCGATTTCATAGGATGCTGCGCCGATCGATGGACCCAGCCAGGCGAGTGTCCGCGCGGGATCCGTATTGAAACGCTCCAGTGTGGATTCGAGGATTCCGTTGGCCAGCCCGCGCCACCCTGCATGGGCGACGGCGACTTCTTGGCCGCCCGCCGAGCAGAACAGAACCGGCAGGCAATCGGCGGTAAGCACGGCGAGGACGACATCGGCCGAGTGTGTAAACGCAGCATCGGCTTCCGGTTCCGACGCGAGGCAGACGTCGTCTGCATCGATGACGCTGGTGCCGTGGACCTGACGCAGCCAGAGCGGTTTGGCAGGCAAATTGAACAGTTCAACCAAGCGCGCGCGGTTGGCGGCCACCGTTTCGGCCTCGTCGCCACAGCGATTGCCGAGATTGCAGCGATCGAACGGTGGTCTGGAGGTACCCGGCATCTGACGCGTGGTGATCCGCGCGTGCACGTGGGACGGCGCGGGCCAGTCCGGAACCAGCCACGGTTCGAACTTGGCCTTCGACATCAGCTTCGCGAATCCTCGCGCACGGTGCTGATCAGGGCGGTCATGTCGGCCGGGCGTTCGACTTCAACCGACATGGTCTCGCCGCTGCCTGGATGGACGAATTCGAGTTTCTCCGCATGCAAAGCCTGACGACGGAAGCCGCGCAGCGCCTCGATCAATTCAGGCGTCGCCGCCTTGGGCAGGCGCAGATTGCCATAGCTCAGGTCACCGACAATCGAATGCCGAAGATGCGCCATGTGCACGCGGATCTGATGCGTGCGACCGGTTTCAAGGCGGCACTCTACCAGGGTCATGGCGCGGAATTTTTCGCGGACACGGTAGTGGGTAACGGCATCACGACCATCCTCGCGGATTGCCTGGCGCAAGCGATCAACTGGATGGCGGCCGATCGGCTGATCGATCCTGCCGCCCGCGACCATCGTGCCGTAGAGGAGTGCCTCATACTGGCGATGCACGGTGCGCGCGGACAATTGTTCGACCAGGCTGGTGTGCGCGCGCAAGCTGCGTGCGACGACCATCAAGCCCGAGGTGTTCTTGTCCAGGCGATGGACCAGACCAGCCCGCGGGATATCAGCCAATTCCGGATAGTGATGGAGCAGGGCATTCTGCAAGGTGCCATCCGGATTGCCGGCGCCTGGATGCACGATCAAGCCGGGCGGCTTGTTGACGACGATCAGATCGGCATCTTCGAAGCGGATGTCGAGCGCGATGTTTTCCGGGCGGGCGTTGACTTCGCGCTGCATGCGCACCTTGAGTTCGACAGTCTCGCCGCCGTGCACGATGTGCCGCGGAATGACGATTTCGCCATTCAACAGCACATCACCGGCCTTGATCCACGTACTCAAGCGCGAGCGCGAATAATCAGGGAAGAGGTCCGCAAGGGCGGCGTCGAAACGTCGGCCAGCGGATTCGAGCGGGATGCTGGCGTTCAGCGTGGAATTGGCTGTATTCATCGTTGTCGTTTGAGAGGGCTGGCGGAATACCCCGCGATTCGGGGCCTGCAGCGAAGTAGGAGCGAACATCGGCTGTTCGTCTCAAAATCGGCCGATCACCACGTATCCATAACGGGGATTTGATCAGCGCTTCACAGGTTCGGGTTATGATCGCGGACTTCCATCATCGCAGAGCCCCCCTCCGCATGCGAGTTTCCCGTCATTTCCGGTTCGTATCCCGCGTGTCTTTTGCGCTCGTCGCCGTTTTCCTCATCGGCGGATGCTCGCTGTTCAATAAAAACAAGGCCGACCCGCTTGAAACCTTCACCGTCGAGCAGCTCTATGCCAAGGGCAAGGCCGACAATGAGCAGGGCAATTACGACCGGGCAGTGAAAACCTTCACGCGCCTGATCGCGCGCTTTCCATTCGGCCCGTACACCGAACAGGCCCAGCTTGATGAAGCCTGGGCGCAGTACAAGATGAACAAGCCCGATGATGCTTATTCAACGGTCAACCGCTTCATCAAGACCTACCCGGCGCACAAGCACATCGACTATGCCTATTACCTGCGCGGCTTGATCAATTTTGCCCGCGAAGAGGGCCTGCTTGAGCGCTATGCCGGTCTCGACATGACCCAGCGCGATCAAGCTTTCGTGCGTCAGTCCTTCGACGATTTCGGTGCGCTGATAAAGCGTCATCCGGAAAGCCGCTACGCCGCCGATGCCGAGCAGCGCATGGTCTATTTGCGCGATGGCATGGCGCAGGCCGAGCTCAACGTGGCCTTGTTCTATCTGCGCCAGGGCGCCTATGTCGCGGCGTCGAACCGCGCCAAGACTATCCTCGAAACCTATGACGGGTCCCGTCAGGTCGGGGATGCGTTGGCCATTCTGGTCAAGTCCTACCATGAACTCGGTCAGGACAAGCTTTCCGCCGATTCCGAGAGTGTGCTCAAGCTCAACTATCCCGATCACCCTTCGCTGTCACGCGAATGGCCGGTCTGGCGTTCGACCTGGTGGAAGCTGGTACCGCTTTCCAACCGTGGCGCGAAACCGCTGACTGCGGGTCGATAGGCGAGTAGAGATCAGTTCCAGCCTGAGGTGATCGGATAGCGTCGCTCGCGGCCAAACGCGCGACGCGACACCTTCGGGCCCGGTGCGGATTGTTGCCGCTTCCACTCGCTGATGCGGACGAGACGGATCACTTGCTCGACGGTGGCCGGGTCGAATCCTGCAGCAACGATATCTTCGCGAGATTGCTCTTCGTCGACGTAGCGTTGAAGGATGCCGTCGAGGATCTCGTAGGGCGGAAGTGAATCCTGATCAGTCTGGTTCTCGCGCAGCTCTGCGGACGGTGGCCGGTCGATCACGGCCTGCGGAATCATCGGCGATCCCGTCTTGGTGCATCCCGAATCAAGCATCCCGCATCCCTGCTCATTCCGCCAGCGCGCGAGCTCGAAGACCTCGGTCTTGTACAGGTCCTTGATTGGCGCATAGCCGCCGCACATGTCGCCGTAAATCGTCGCGTAGCCGACCGCGTATTCGCTCTTGTTGCCGGTGGTCAGAACGAGGCCGCCGAATTTGTTTGACAGCGCCATCAGGATCACACCGCGGCAGCGTGATTGCAGGTTCTCCTCAGTCGTATCCGATGGCGTATCAAGAAACAACGGTTGCAGGGCTTCGAGGAATCCCTGGAACGGTCCGGCGATCGGAATCGTTTCGATGCACACGCCCAAGGCGCGGGCCTGCTGGTCGGCCAGATCATTGCTTTGGCCAGAGGTGTAGCGCGAGGGCAGGCGCACGGCGGTAACGTTTTCAGCACCGAGCGCGTCGACCGCGATGGCCAGCACAATCGACGAATCGATGCCGCCCGAGAGGCCAATCCAGACTTTGCGAAAATGATTCTTGTGGCAGTAATCGCGGGTGCCGCGAACGATGGCGCGCCAAGCAAGGCTTGATTTGCTTTCATCGGTTTCGACGGGCCATGCCTGCGTATCAAACCGACGCGTCGCCGCATCGAAATCTGCGACCAGCAGGTGATCCTCGAAGGCGCGCGCGGCCGCATGAATTTTCCCGTCGCCATCGGCGAGCACCGAGGCGCCATCGTAAACCACGGCGTCCTGACCGCCGACGACATTCACATACGCCAGCGCGACCCTGGTTTCTGCCACACGCATGGCGAGCAAGCTGTCACGACGCGCGAGCTTGCCGTGCTCGAACGGAGAAGCATTCGCGACGACGACGAGTTCCGCACCCTGAGCAGCCGTATCAGCGAGCGGTTCGGCAAACCAGAGATCCTCGCAGATGACGATGCCGACCTTGATCGCGTTGATATCGATGACGCACGAGCCGCCATCCGGATCGATCTCGAAATAGCGCCGCTCATCGAACACCGCGTAATTCGGCAGCTCGCGTTTGCGATAAGTTGCCTCGATGCCGCCATCGCGCAGCACGCTGACCGCATTGTATACAATCGCACCGGCGGATTGCGGCCAGCCAACCATTGCGACAATTCCGCTTACGTTCGCTGCGATATCGACCAAAGCGGCTTCACATGCCGCCAAAAAGCTTGGACGCAGCAACAGATCTTCGGGCGGATAGCCGCTCAGAGCGAGTTCGGGGAAAACGATCAGATCGGCCCGATGTCGATCTCGCGCATCTGCGATCAGCGACGCAATGCGTTCGGTGTTGCCTGCGACGGCACCAACCGGAAAATCGAACTGGGCGAGGGCGACGCGAAGTGTCGGCATGGTTGATGGTCAAAGTGGACAGGTTGATTTACGCGAACGAGCAGACATCGCAAGTTCGCAAGGTGGCGCTTGGACAGACAGCCTGATGGGTCGGACTGTTTCAAGATAATGTCGGTCTTTGTCCGTGTACATTGTAGCCACGTTGCAAGGTGCTTTCGGGCATCAACCCAAGCCAAGTCAAAGAAGCTCGCAGTCGGTTCGGGCTCTCGTTTCGTCACACCCCAATCAGGACCGCTCGACCACCGACCCGACATCACGGAAGCAGGAGTCGGCTCTTGGTGGGTCGGCTTTTCGCGCTGACGCCTTTCCTGCCGATATGCAGCGCGTCCGATCACAGCTCGAACACACCCAAGAGGAGAAGCAGTCGGTCGCCTCAGAGTGCATTGTGCCAGCGCGCCGAATTTCGACCGTGACGGTTCAAGATCAGGGATTGCGCACCAGGCGGAAACCGACATCGTCGTAGCCGCGGTCATCGGGCTGCATGCGTTGCTCGGTCTCGCTGACCTGCGGACCATCCTGCCAGGACATGCCGAGCACCGCGCGACGTTCGCATTTGGCAGCGTTGCCGCTTTGACACGACGACGTCCATTCGGCGACGTTGCCGCGCAGATCGTTGATACCGATACTCGACGCGGTGAACTTGCCCGAGGCTGCGGTATGGGCAAAACCGTCGTCGCAATCCCAACGCGTGCCCAAACCTTCGGCGTGCTTGTCACGAACGTTCCCGAGCTTGCAGGCTGCCTTGGCGTTGGGCAGGGATCGCGCGGCGTGCAGCCATTCGGCCTTGCTTGGCACGCGGTAGGATTTTCCGCTGCGTCGACTGAGCCAGTCCGCATAGGCCCGCGCATCGTCGTAGCTGACGCAAACCACCGGTTCGCCGCCCGCTTGCTTGAATCCCGGATCTTTCCAGGTGCGTCGATCGAACAGACGCAATGGCGACAGGCTGTTGCGACAGCGAGTGGTTTCGCGTCGGGTCGCTTCAGCGAACGCGGCGTAGTCGTTGCGACTGACCTCATTACGCATCATCAGAAACGCGCTTCCAAAGGTTGCACCATGGATGCTTGCGGGCACGAGCATGAAATCCACGCCACCGGCATCACGGATCGGCTGACCGAGCACCGGCTGATTGCGCAAACGGGTATCAAGTGCGACGAGTTTGGCATCCTCCAGGCCGAGCTCTTTGGCGAGCTCCAGCTGCTTCATCGCGAGCCCGATCTTGCCTGATACGGCGAGCGCTTCGACGTGATCCATCAGTGCCGAGCGCAGCGTGTCGCGGAGCTGCGTGAACGCCTGATTGTCGCGAACTTTGGCGAGATCTGCCGCGAGTTCGATCTGCAAGTAGCGCTTGCGCAGTTCGTCAGGATCATCGGCGACGACGGCCTCGGTCAACGATGGAATCGATAAGCCAATGACCGATTCGATGCCCGCTTTGGCTTGGCGGCTGTCGGGATCACGACGAAGCATGACCAGATACGTTTCCGCGGCGTTCGATCCGGCTGGCGTCAGCAGGGCTCCCGCTGAAATTTGCTGGATGGCCAGAGCGTTCAGCTCGGCAAGGTTCTTTTGCGCACTGACGGCATTCGTCTCGGCAGGTTTTACGCTGGCCTCCAACGTCTTTGCAGCAATGGATCCATCATTCTTGCGAAAATAGGGCAAGGCCAGCGAAATCAGCGAGATAACGAGCAACAAGCCCGTTGCCACGAGCAGCATGGGACGATGGTTCATGGCATGACGCACGCGCCCGATGCGTCCGGCTACCCGGCGCGATTGGCGACGGATGGGATCGAGCGCGCGTTGCATGGATTGCGCGTTGCGGAAGCGCTGCTCGGGCTGTTTCGCCATCGCTCGATCGACAAAGCCCTGCCAATGGGATTTTTCGGCAGGCAGGCGAGGTACCGGATCCTGGGCATGCATCAGGGCCAGCGACAATGAATCCGCGGAATTGAACGGCAATTCTCCGGTCAGCAATTCGTAAGTCAGAACACCGAGGCTATAAAGGTCCGAGCGTCCATCGACCTTGTCCGCGCGAGCCTGCTCAGGGCTCATCTGTGCGCCGCTTCCAATCGCCATACCCTCGCGGGTAATGCGCGACGTTGCTTCGGTGCCTGACAGGGCGATACCGAAATCAGCAAGTTGCGGCCTATCGGCATTGTCGAACAGCACGTTCTCGGGTTTGACATCGCGATGGACGATCCCGCGCGCATGCGCATAGTCGAGGGCGTC
>JBBQTY010000046.1:0-22060 GCA_038234445.1 Lysobacterales bacterium | reverse complement strand
GCTGATCTTCACGATCATCGCCGCCGTGAACGCCAACAACGGTGTGCGTTACCGCTATCCGCTGACTTTGCGTCTGGTTCAGTAGGATCGCGCCGGCTGGCGCGGAAATCGAGAATTGGGAAGCGGGAGTGGGAAAAGCGCCGCTTCGCAAGCGTGTAGCTTCAGCTTTCCCGCTCCGCATTGAAGCGGGCGAGGTCGCGTAGATTTTCCGCGGATTCGCCGAGTGGAGCGATCACGTTGAGCGCTTCCTCGGTCAATTCAGCGAGCAAGGCGCCCGAAGCATTGAGGCCAAGAATGGCCGGGTAGGTGGGTTTGGATTGGGCGGCATCCTTGCCGAGGGTTTTGCCGAGCTGTGCGGAGTTGCCTTGGACATCGAGGATGTCGTCGCGAATCTGGAACGCCAGGCCGACGCAGTGGCCGTAACGCTCCAAAGCTTCCAGCGTTCCGAAATCGGTGCAGCCTGCCGCGAGCGCGCCTAGCCTCACCGATGCGCGGATCAAGGCGCCGGTCTTGTGCACATGCATGCGCTCAAGCTCGGCGGCGGCAAGGCGCTGGCCGACAGCTGAAAGATCGAACGCTTGTCCGCCGGCCATGCCATGCGATCCACAGGCATTGGCGAGAACCCGCAACATGTCCAGGCGCGTCCTTGCGTCGATACCAGCGATTTCGTCATCGGCGAGAACTTCAAATGCAAGTGCCTGCAGGGCATCGCCTGCGAGGATGGCCATCGCTTCGCCGAACTCGATGTGACAGGTCGGCCTGCCGCGGCGCATCGCATCGTCGTCCATCGCGGGAAGATCGTCATGGACCAGCGAGTAGGCGTGAATGATCTCGACTGCGACCGCAGCCGAATCCAGACGGGTCAGCGGCGCTCCGAACGCCACTCCGGTGGCATAGACAAGCAGCGGTCGCATGCGCTTGCCGCCACCCGTAACTGCGTAATGCATCGCTCGGTGGAGTTCAACCGGAGGTTGCTGCACGGCAGGCAGAGCGCGTACGAGTGCTTCATCGGCATGCAGTGCCAAGGCGCGCAAATTCGCCGACAGGTCGATCGCGGGAGGGGCGGTAGTGATGGCAGGTTCCTGCGCGGCAGCCGCGCGGCGTGCGTGGGAATAGCTACGGAGTGTCAGGTTCGAACGGCTCGGCGGATTCGGGCCGACTCGGATCGATCAATTGCTTGACCCGTAGTTCGGCCTGCTCGAGCGCGCCTTGGCAACTGCGATAGAGGGCGACGCCACGCTCGAAGGATTTCAGCGAATCGTCGAGTCCCATCTCGCTTTCTTCCATGCGTGAGACAAGCTGTTCGAGTTCATCGAGGGACTGCTCGAATTCGGCGACTTGATCTGGATTGTGCGGAGTGGTTGATGACATGCGCAGAAGGCTAGCCTGTGGTCATTGAACGGTCAATGCGTGATTCCACTGCAAGCGCCGATCGAGACGCGTGAACTCGGCACGGCCAAGCGCGCTTTGCCAGAGATCGCCGACCGAGAGCAAGTCGCCCTGATGGTTCAATACCATCGGGATTCGGCCGCGTTGCCAAGGCGGAATGCCCGCTTCCTGGAACAAGTCACGAAGTTCACGATGGTGGTTGCCAGCAACGAGGAGCAGGCGCTCGCCACCTCGGCGGAAGCGCACCAGCAGGTGATCCGCTTTCGCCAAAGGATCCGCAAGCCCCGTCGGACTTTCCAGCAGGAGTGAGCCGAGCGCAGCCGGCAATACGAGTGGCTGACCATCCCAAATAATTTTCCAACCGGGCTTTGGCATCGCCAGCGTCGGCATCGCATGGAGCAGTTCGCGATAGCGATGCAATTCGGTGCCGGGAAAACGGATACACGGCAGCTTGTCCTTGCGCGCCGTCTTCAGTTGCCGTTCCAGCTCGCCGACCTGGTGCTGATTGGGCTGGGCAAGATCCAGATTGCGCAACCAAAGACGCAAAACCGGATCGCGCAAGGCATCAGGAAGATCAAGCCAGCCTTGAGCGTGAAGGGTGGCAGGATCGAGTCCCTGCAGGCTCGCCAGCGCGCGGCCCGATTCGGTATCGATGAAATCGACAGCGGCACGGATCCAGTTCGCACTCTGGCAGATACTGGCGTCCGCCTTCGGCCAGCGACTACGCAAGCTGGGCAGCACATCATGACGCAGGAAATTGCGTTCGATCCTCGTGTCTTCATTGCTCGGATCATCGATCCATGCGAGGTTGCTGTGTTGGGCGTATTCCCGCAGATCATCACGCGGAACATCGAGCAACGGTCGCCAAGCCCAAGCCTTGCCGAGACGACGAAGGCGACGCATCGCCGCCAATCCCTGAGGTCCCGAGCCGCGCAAGAGTTTGAGCATCACCGTTTCAGTTTGGTCATCGCGATGATGAGCGAGCGCAAGAACTTCGTTCTCGCCGAGCGCACTTTCGAATGCCGAATAGCGTGCGCTTCGCGCGGCTGCCTCGGGGCCGAGGCCTCGAGCGGTTTCGACCGTAGTGCGCACGATCTGCAAAGGCACATCGAGTCGCTGGGTGATTTGCGTGCAGTGCGCGGCCCAGGCGCCGCTGCGAAGATTCAGGCCATGATCGACATGGATCGCGCGCAGGCCGCGCTCGCGCACTTCAGGTGAACCCGCAAGCAGATGCAGCAGCGCGGACGAATCGAGGCCGCCGCTGAAAGCAATCGCGATGGGCCCGGCCGGAAGCATGGCCAGATCCGCATCGATCATGCGCGGCAGACGCTGGTGTGATTCCATACCCGGCAGCAATCGATCAATTCCAGGAACAAACTACCTTGCCACATTGGCCTGCTTCCATCAGGTCGAATCCTTTCTGGAATTCGTCGATGTGAATCTGATGAGTCAGCACTTTTTGCAGCGGGAATCCACTCAGTACCATTTGCGTCATCTTGTACCAGGTTTCATACATGCGTCGGCCATAGATGCCTTGCACGGTCAGGCCCTTGAAGATGATCTTGTCCCAGTCGATGCCGGCACCGCGCGGGAGGATGCCGAGCAAGGCGATCTTGCCGCCGTGATACATGCATTCGAGCATGTCGTTGAAGGCGCGCGGGTTGCCGCTCATCTCCATGCCGACATCGAATCCTTCGATGTGCAAATCCTTGACCACATCGAGCAGGGATTGCTTGGAAACATTGACCACGCGCGTCGCTCCCATATCCGCCGCGAGTTTGAGCCGGTAGTCATTGACATCGGTGACGACCACATTTCGCGCGCCGACATGCTTGGCGATGCCAGCGGCAATGATGCCGATCGGGCCTGCGCCGGTAATCAGCACATCCTCGCCAATCAGATCAAATTCAAGCGCACAGTGCGCAGCGTTGCCATAGGGATCGAAAAAAGCAGCCAATTCGGACGGAATCTGATCCGGAATCGGCCAAAGGTTGGAGGCAGGTACCGAAACATACTCGGCGAACGCCCCATTGCGATTGACGCCGATTCCAACGGTATGCGGACAAAGATGCTGACGACCCGCGCGACAGTTGCGGCAGACGCCACAGACGATGTGTCCTTCGGCGGAAACGCGCTGACCGATTTCGTAGCCGCGCACCGCCGCGCCGACTTCGGCGATGCGGCCGACAAACTCGTGGCCGATAACCAGGCCTGGCTTGATTGTGCGTTGCGACCATTCATCCCACAGGTAGATGTGCAGATCGGTGCCGCAGATCGCGGTTTTCTCGAGTTTGACGAGAACGTCGTTCGGGCCGATTTCGGGCAGCGGAACCTGTTCCATCCAGATTCCCTTTTCCGAATTGCGCTTGACCAGTGCCTTCATCGTGTTGTTCATGGTGGGTCCTGCGAATGGGCGACGTATTGTAATGCTCAGCGGCTTCCTAGATTTGCTCAACAGGCGATTTTAAACGGCGGAAATTGCATCGTTCCGTTGTTTTCTTTATCCTGAGGCGCAATTTATTTTGCCGCTTGGTGGTCAGCCCAGCAAGCATTGTCAGTGCGCATTGCGTTACCCGGAAGGAACCTCCGAATCCGGGATAGCCTTTCTTTCTCTTATCCCCCTTGATTGTTTTGCTCAGGAGTTTCAATTCCATGACACGTAAAGTTCTTGCGTTGGCCATCGGTATGCTCGTTTTCGGCGCAGCCCATGCGCAGACCCTTTCAATCAACAGCTCTGCAGTTCCGCAGACGGTTGATCATGCTGCCCCGAATGGTTCCTCATCGGCTATCACGCAGAGCGGTTCGTTGGCCGTTACCGCCGCCAACTCGGTTTCCTGCAACGGCGGAACACCCGATTTTTTCCACACCGACAACAGCTATATGCGTCGATTCGATCTCGATGGCTTTTTTTCGGCGACGGGTACGGTCACGATTGCAAGCGTAGATATTGGAATCGAGCAGGCAACCAGTGTTGGCGGTACTCAGCCGATCACCGTAAACCTGTACTCGATCCCGAATGCGTCGCCGCTGACCTTCGCCAACCTAGGGGCGCCGATCGCATCTGCGAGCATCAGTGTTACTGACCAGGCGACGACATTGCTCAATGTTCCTATCGCGGCCGCACTCGACGGGGTTGCCAATGATCTCGTCATGGAGGTCTTCTCCCCGAACGGACAGGCTGATAGCAATACCTTCTTCATTGGTTCGAACGTGACCCCCTCGATCAATCCTGCCTTGGCATCCTCTTTTATCGCCGCCGTCGACTGCGGTATCAACGAACCGACTGCAACCTCGTCAATTGGCTTTGCAAACATGAACATTGTGATGGTGGTCAACGCAACGAGCTTGCCGGTTACCTTGCAGGGATTCAGCGTCGACTGATCGGTTTGTCGATGGCTCGATTTCGAAAAACCCCGGCTTGCCGGGGTTTTTTTGCTCAAGCCCAAGTGTCTCGCCAGTCCGAATGGCCGACACTCGAACTTCAAGTGGTTTCAATTGAGTTCGCTCGCGATTCTGTTGTGATGAGGCCGAGCAGGTCGAATACGGCTTTCTGCGGCATCGAGCGATGGAAGTGGAAGCCTTGCAGGCGATCGCAGCCTGCCGACTGGAACCAGGCCAGTTGCGCGGCACTTTCAATGCCTTCGGCGACCACTTCGAGACCAAGGCTGTGGGCGAGAGCAAGCATCGCACGCACAATCGCAGCGTCACGCGGATCAACAAGGACGTCAACCACGAAGCTGTGATCAATCTTGATGCCATCGAAGGGCAACTGACGCAGATGCTTGAGTGACGAGAAGCCTGTACCGAAATCATCGAGCATCACGCGCACGCCGAGCTCGCGCAGGCGTTCGATGCTGATCGCCGCGTGCTCGGGGTGTTGCAGGGCAATCGACTCAATGATCTCGATTTCCAGGCAGGCCGGGGCCAATCCGGTGCGATCCAGCAGTGAATGGATCAGATCGGGAAACTGGCGACGCTGAAAACTGTAGGCGGAGACATTGACGGCGATAGTCAAGGGTTCACGCCCGACTCGCTGCCATTCGCAGGCGGACTTGCACGCCTGCTCAAGCACCCAGGTATCGAGGGTCTCGACCAGGCCCAGAGGTTCAAGCTCGGCGATAAAGGCATCGGGAAGCAGACGCCCACGTTGCGGATGTTGCCAGCGCACAAGTGCCTCGAAACCGCAGACCTGCATGCTCCAGCCGTCAAGAATGGGCTGGAACTCAAGGACGAGCTCATCGTTGAGAAACGCGGTACGCAACTCCGACTGCAGTTGCAGGCGTGATTGCGCTGCTGCATCGAGATCGGTTGCGTAAAGTCGATAGCGCATCGCACCTTCACTTTGAGCGCTTGCGCGAGCCATCTCGGCGCAGGATTGCAGTGCCTCGGGCGTTTTTGCATCCTGCGGTGCAATGGCAATGCCGACGCTGGCCTCGAGAGCCAGCTCATGGCCATTCGAAAACATCGGCAGAGCAAGTGCGGTAAGGATTTGTTCGGCGATGCGCTGAGCACCATTGCTGGCTTTGATGCCGGCGCCATGCACGGCGATGTGGTCGGCACCGGGTCGCGCGGCAACGAGGCCGTTCGCTCGCGCGACATCCTCAATGCGTTCGGCACTCGTCGCCAATGCGACGTCGACGCCATCCATACCGGCCGCAACTGCAATATTGCCAAGGTTGTCCAGGCGCACCAGCAGCAAACTGGCGCCGTGGGGATTTTGCATTTGCTGACCGAGGTGGCTGAGCATTTGTGAGCGGTTCGGCAAGCCGGTCAATTGATCAAAAAGGCGCAGGCGTTCTGCCGCATCGGTCGCGCTTTCGGCGCGGTCACGTTCGTTCTCCAGCAGCCAGATGACCAGACCATAGCCGATGAACAGTTGGGTAATCAGGCCCAGGATGGTGAATTGTCGAGCCCAAGGCCAGAGCGGTTCGCCGAGTACTTGCAGCACATAGCTGGCAAATACCTGCAACAAATCGGCACCGTAGACGCACAACGCAAAAGCAGTGAGCTGCTGGCCGAGTCGGCCGCTTGGCCAGTGGCGTGCGATCGCCAAACCCATGCTCAATGCGGCGACTCCGGTGATCAGATAGCGCAAGCCGACGCGCATGAACAAACGCTCCTGACCCATCGCTGGATCGAACGCGAAAGCCAGTCCGCTGAGCAAGCCGACCACGCACGCCAATGCGAGGGCACGCATGATCTGGGTTCGCGTCCAGCGATGCGTGCGCCAAATCGCCAGCGTGCCCATGATCAACGCTGCCACTTGCGAGTAGGCGGCGATCAACGAAAGGCAGGTCAGGCCGAGGCGCAGTGGGTGTGCTGAGGGAAAGTGGGAAACCAGAAGCCACGACGCGCCGGCCGTAGCCAGATAGATAGCGAGTGCGAGGAAACTGTAGGACCAGAGCAACAGGTGATCGCGGCGAAACAATCGGTAGTAGTGCGCAAAGATGATGCTCTGGGTAAGCGCAATCACTGATCCTGCAAAAAACAACATCAGGTCAAGAATGGCCCATTCGTTCATCTGTTGATTGCCCGCGCCAGCCTTCGTCGATCCTTATGGGAGCCTAGCTGAACACACATGTCAAAGATTTTTCGATGCGCCGCTGACTTTGACGCGTTCAGTCAGCTGACTTTGCGGACGATCAGCTCGCATCAGAAACGATTTTTTCGTAGTTATCTTAGTATCGCCGGATGAGCCAGGAAGACACGCGAGCATCAATCATTTTTCTCATGGGTCCAACGGCTTCGGGAAAGACGGCGCTTGCCTGCGAGCTGGCGTCGCGCTATCCGATCGAACTGATCAGCGTCGACTCGGCCCTGGTGTATCGTGGTATGGACATCGGAACAGCCAAGCCCGATGCGCAGATGCTCGAACGATTTCCGCACCGTCTGGTCAACATTCGCGAGCCTGAAGCGATTTACTCGGCCGCTGATTTTCGGACCGATGCGATCACTGAGATCGAACAAATCATTGGTAGCGGGCGAATCCCGTTGTTGGTGGGGGGCACAGGCTTGTATTTCCGGGCGCTGGAGCGGGGACTTTCGGCGCTACCCGAAGCCGACGCGGAACTTCGTGCGGTGCTTGCCCGTGACGCCGAGCAAGATGGCAAAGAATCGTTGCATGCGCGTCTCGCCTTGCTGGATCCGGTCACTGCGATGCGACTTAATGTCAACGACGTTCAGCGAGTGCAGCGGGCGCTGGAGGTCATCGCGCTCAGCGGAAAGCCAATGTCCGAGATGCAAGGCGCGGCCAAGGTACGTTTGCCCTATCGAATCCTTAAGCTGGCCCTGCTGCCGATCGACCGAGTGCCACTGCATGCACGCATCGCCAGCCGCATTGATGCAATGCTTGATGCCGGCCTGGTGTCGGAGCTGGAAGTTTTGCGCAAACGGCCGAGTTGGTCGGCCGATTTGCCATCGATGCGCGCCGTGGGTTACCGACAAGGGTGGCCCTACCTCGAAAGTTCCTGCAGTCTCGACGAATTTCGCATGAAAGCGATCCACGCAACCCGCCAACTGGCCAAGCGCCAGATCACCTGGCTGCGCTCCGAGCTGGATGCTTGGGCCCTCGATCCTGACGCTGTTTCGCTGGCCGATCAGGTCAAATGGGCAGTTGACGGCTTCCTGAATCTTCGAAACTGACGCCGGGTCGACATTCTATTCGTCCAGCCATTGGTTTAAGATCCACATCCACTAACGGGACACCATCGGGCCGGGCGCATGTATTGTCCGACCCAGCCGCAATGGCACGGTGATTTTTTCCCGACTCGGGGCGTGTCAACGGAGAATAATAATGTCCAAAGGACAGACGCTGCAGGATCCTTTCCTCAATGCACTTCGGCGCGAACGCGTGCCGGTTTCAATCTATCTGGTCAATGGCATCAAGTTGCAGGGCACGGTCGAGTCGTTCGATCAGTTTGTCGTGCTGCTACGCAATACGGTGAGCCAGATGGTCTATAAACACGCGATTTCGACGGTTGTTCCGAGTCGCAATGTGCGTATCAGCGGCGCCGATGAGGGCGTGGTCGGCGACGGCCACGAATCCGAGTAAATCGAACTCTTTGATCGATCGAAAAAAGGCGAGCGTGCACTGCTGTTGCAGGCGCAGGCTCCGGGGCAGCACGATCCTGCCTTGCTTGAAGAATTTGCCGAGTTGGCGCGCTCGGCAGGCGCAACTGTGGTCGGCACCTTGGCGGCGCGACTTGAGCGTCCGAATCCGCGCTATTTTGTCGGAACTGGCAAGGCTGACGAGCTCAAGGCACACAAGATCGCACTCGATGCCGATCTGATTCTGGTCAATCACACGCTTTCGCCGGTACAGGAACGCAACCTCGAAAAGCTGACCGAGTGCCGTGTCGTTGATCGCACCGGCCTGATTCTCGATATCTTCGCCCAGCGTGCACGCTCGTACGATGGCAAGTTGCAGGTTGAGCTGGCCCAGCTCAAGCACATGTCCACTCGACTCGTGCGCGGCTGGACCCATCTCGAACGCCAGCGAGGCGGTGCAATCGGTCTGCGTGGCCCCGGTGAGACCCAGCTCGAAATCGATCGCAGACTGCTCGCCGTGCGCGTCAAGCAATTACAGAAGCGACTCGACAAGGTTGAAGTCCAGCGCAATCAGGCGCGACGCTCACGCGAGCGCAGCGCGTTGCCAGTGGTCGCCCTGGTCGGCTACACCAATGCCGGCAAATCGACCTTGTTCAATGCAATGACCGGCGCAGGCGTCTACGCGGCGGATCAACTGTTTGCCACGCTCGATCCCACGCTGCGCCGTATCGATGGACTCGATTGTGGCCCGATCGTGCTCGCCGATACGGTCGGATTCATTCGCGATCTTCCGCATGATCTGGTCGCAGCATTTCGCTCGACCCTTGCCGAGGCGCGTGAGGCGGATCTGCTGCTGCATGTGATTGATGCCTCGGATCCCGAGCGTGATACCCGCGTGGCCGACGTTGAACGCGTACTCGTGGAGATCGAGGCTAGTGATTTGCCACAGGTGCTTGTCTACAACAAGATCGATCGGCTCCAATCCGATGTTCCTCGGGCCGAGAATCTGGACCGTGAAGGCCCGTTGCGCGTGTGGACCTCCGCCCGCGATGGCGTCGGCATCGATTCGCTGCTCGCCGCAATCGGTCAGGCGCTGGCCAGCGAGCGCGTGCATCAAATAGTAATGCTGCCGGTGGCGTCCGGGCGCTTGCGTGCGCGTCTGCATGAACTGGGCGTGGTCGCTTCCGAACAGGTCGGCGAGGAAGGCTGGCGTATGGAGATCGATGCTCCGCTGGCGCTGATAGAACCTTTGTTCGGCATGTCCGGCGGTTACGGTGCCTGGTTGAAAGCGGCCTTGCTTGCCCCGACTGAAGGGGCTACCTACAATCGATTTGATGATTCACAACCTTGAAGTGCCAGCGTGGCATTCCCGCCACGGCTTTATTTGAAGCAGGTGCTCGACAATCTCTCAGCGCAGCTGGTGCGTTCTTTCAGGAACGCACGGGCATCCGGCGCGAGGACGTTCAGACAGGAATAGCTCAATGGCTTGGAATGAACCCGGTGGCGGCAAGCAGCGTGATCCTTGGCGCGATAAAAAGGAAGGCGACGGCAAAAACGATCTAGACGACGCAATCAATCGCGTAAAGGAGTTGTTTGGGCGACTTTTCGGTGGCGGCGGCAGTGGCAATCGATCGAGCAGCAGTGGAGCAAGTGGCAGCGGGCCGATCATGGCAGTCTGCGGTCTGCTGATCGCTTGGGTGCTGTTTGATTCCTGGGTTCAGGTCAACGCAGGCAAAGAATCCGTGGTGCTCCGCTTCGGTCAGTATTCGCGGACGTTGTCGCCTGGTTTCAATTTGAAATGGCCTCGACCGATCGAATCGGCGAGCGAAGTCAACGTCAAGGACGTACGCAATATTTCCGACACGGTGCGCATGCTTACCCGTGACGAGAACATCGTCCAGGTCGAATTCAATGTGCAGTACGAAGTTTCCGACTCGACTTTGTTCCTATACGCGACCCGCGAACCGGACCAGACCCTCAAGCAGGCGGCGGAAAGCGCCGTTCGTGAAGTCATCGGCACAAGCAATCTTGATGCGATCATGCCTGACCAACGCGTCGAACCGCTCAAGGGTGCGACCGCTGTGGCCAATCCGAGCGCCGAGTTGGCCGCGCAAGCCAAGAAAGTCTTGCAAGAGACCTTGGAACGCTACCACGCTGGATTGCAGGTCAATGATCTGAATTTTCAGAACGTCAGGCCGCCGCAAGAGGTCAAGGATTCTTTCGATGACGCGATCAGTGCGCGCGAAGATCGTCAGCGTGCGAGCAATATCGCTGATGCCTATGCCAAGCGCGTGGTTCCCGAAGCGCGTGGTGAGGCGGCCCGAATTCTTGCCGAAGCGAAAGGTTACCAGGCTGAGCGCATTGCCAAATCCAAGGGCGATGCGCAGCGCTTCGACCTGATTGCCGATGAGTATCACGCGGCACCCGAGGTCACGCGCAAACGTCTTTATATTGAGACGACGCAACAGGTGTTGACCAACACGCCGAAGGTGATTGATTTCACCGGCGGCAAGAATCTGCTGCAGATTCCGGTTCCAGGCGAGGCGGCAGCCGCGCCGATACCCGCAGAAACGGCGGCCGCTGCGACCTCGTCCGATACCAGCAAGGGAGGTAACTGACATGCGCTCACTCATCAGCATCGTCATCGCTGCGATCATCCTGCTGGCCATCAACTGTGTCTTCGTCGTGCGCGAAGGGCAGACCGGTATTCTTTTGCAGTTTGGTCGAATCGTTGAGTCCGGCTACCAGCCCGGGTTGCATTTCAAGATTCCGTTGATGCAACAAGCATTGCGATTCGACAGCCGCCTGCAGACCCTCGACGCCGCCGCCGAACGCTATCTGACCTCCGAGAAAAAAGATGTCAACGTGGATTTCGTGGTCAAGTGGAAGATTGACAATCCAACCACGTTCTACACGGCGGTCGCAGGTGATCAGGAGCGCGCCCAGCAACGCCTTGCCCCGATGGTGAAAGACGGCATGCGAACCGCGATCAATTCACGGACCTTGAAAGAAGTGGTATCGAGCGCTCGCTCGGATCTGACTGATACCTTGGTCAAGAACGCCAACCTCAAGTCGAACAACCTCGGTATCAAGATTGTGGATGTGCGGATCAAGCGCGTTGATCTTCCAGAAGCCAGTTCGGTGTTGCGCTCGGTTTATGAGCGTATGCGTTCGGAGCGCAAGCAGGTTGCCGACGCGCTGCGTGCAGAAGGTAGCGAGGCCGCCGAGCGCATTCGTTCCGATGCCGATCGCCAGGTTCAGGTGATCAAGGCGGAAGCCTATCGCGAGGCTCAGACCGGGCGCGGTGAAGGTGATGCTGAGGCGGCGAAGATCTATGCGGCGGCCTACGGCAAGGATCCCGAGTTCTATGCGTTCTACCGCAGCCTTGAAGCCTATCGCGAAGCGTTCAAGCCATCGAACGGTGTGCTCGTGCTTGATTCGAAGTCGGAGTTCCTGCACTACCTGCAACAAAGCAAGTAGGCTCGGATGCCGATCGAACTCGGTGCCGCGCTATGCCTCGTGCTGGTTATCGAAGGATTGATTCTTTTTGCGGCCCCAGGAGCGTGGAAGCGCATGGCCGAAAAGTTGCAGCAGATTGATGAGAGCACGTTGCGTATCGTTGGAGGCGCAATGGTTGTGATTGGATTGATTGCTTTGAAGTTGGTGCATTGATAAAAAGTCGGGAATCGGGAATTGTGGGAAGCGGCTTCAGCCGCGATGCGTTTGGCTTTTCGCGACACAGTGCTGTGATGGCCGTTCTCTGGTAGGTCTCATCACCAAACGCCCCACCGACGTCACCCCGCTATGGGGTCAATCAACAAAATGAGAATGAAATGGGTAATTCGGTAGTAATTCTGGGTGCGCAATGGGGTGACGAGGGCAAGGGCAAGATCGTCGACCTGCTTACCGAGCGCGTTGGTATCGTGGCGCGCTTCCAGGGCGGTCACAACGCGGGTCATACCTTGGTCATCAACGGCAAGAAGACGGTGTTACACCTTATTCCGTCGGGCATCCTGCGCGATGGCGTGCAATGTTTGATCGGAAATGGGGTCGTACTCTCGCCGGCCGCTTTGCGTCACGAGATCAGTGAGCTTGAAGCGGAAGGCGTCGAAGTGCGCTCACGACTCAAGATCAGCCCTGCCACTCCGTTGATCATGCCGTATCACATCGCTGTTGATCAGGCGCGTGAGAAGGCCTCCGGCGCGAAGGCAATCGGTACGACCGGGCGCGGTATCGGCCCAGCCTACGAAGACAAGGTTGCCCGACGCAGCATACGTGTTGCCGATCTGATGTATCCGTCGGAGTTGCCCGAGAAGGTTCGCACCGCGGTCGACTACCACAACTTCATCCTGACCCAGTGGCTGAAAGCCGAAGGAGTCGACTACCAAAAGGTGCTGGACGAAGCGCTGGAATACAGCGAGTACCTGCGTCCGATGATCGATGATGTATCGACGATTCTTTATGACGCGCGCCGTCGCGGTGACCACATCTTGTATGAAGGTGCCCAGGGCGCCTTGCTCGATATCGACCATGGCACCTATCCGTACGTGACTTCGTCGAATACGACGATCGGCGGCGCATTGGCCGGAACCGGCGTCGGCGCTTCGGATATCGACTACGTACTCGGTATCTGCAAGGCCTACGCGACGCGCGTGGGCGGCGGTCCGTTTCCGACCGAGCTCAACGACGAAATGGGTGAGGCGCTGCGCAAGCGAGGCAACGAGTTCGGTGCGAGCACCGGACGTCCACGCCGATGTGGCTGGATTGATCTTGTAGCGCTCAAGCGTGCGACCCAGATCAATGCGATCAACGGTCTCGCCATCACCAAGCTCGATGTGCTTGACGGTTTGCCGACGATCAAGGTTTGCATTGCCTACGAATACCGCGGCAAGCGTCGTGATCTGGCCCCGCTCGATGCGGATGGCTGGGATGAATGCAAACCGGTTTATCTGGATTTCCCCGGCTGGGAAGAGCCGACCTCGGGCGTGCGCGACTGGAACAAGCTGCCGGCAGCGGCACGCGCCTATCTGCGCGCTGTCGAGGAGCTCTCAGGTTGCCACCTCGCCCTGGTCGCGACGGGTGCCGATCGCGACGATACGATCGTGCTGCGCGATCCCTTTGCTTGATTGAAACCAGGAAACGAGAATCGGGATTCGGGATTCGGGATTCGGGAATTGTAGGAAGCGGCTTCAGCCGCTTCCCACAGTCACTCGAACATCCGCAGTCAAAATCGGGACGAAAAAAAAACCGCCTTGCGGCGGTTTTCTTTCGGTGTTGGTGCCCAGAAGAGGACTCGAACCTCCACGAGTTGCCCCGCTAGCACCTGAAGCTAGTGCGTCTACCAATTCCGCCACCTGGGCTTGTGCCCGGCGCACTACAAGCCACCGGGGGCGCGAAAGATACTTGGGCCGTTGCAGACTGTCAATGATCGCACGCGCACAATGGCGCTGATTTTCATCGCGCCAGCTGAAACTAACCATAACCTGTCGCTGCCGTTGGGCGCGCAGATCACCAAACAAGGAGAACGCATTCATGCGAAAGAAACCCAAGGGATTGAAAACCCCCGGACCAGCCAAGGCTGGCCCGAAGAAAAATACCAAGGCCAAGTTGCCGCCGTGGATGCCCGAATCCGCCAGTGCCAGTGCCAGTGCCAAACCGGCCAAGCGTGGCAAGTCCGCAGCGCTTGCGCCTGCGCGTGGCAAGCCAGCCCCTGTGGCGATGCGTGGTCATGCCAAGCCAGGCAAGTGGCAGGATCCGTTTGCGGGACGCGAAGCGAGCCGCTACGAGAATCCGATTCCAAGTCGCGAAGCGATTCTTGCCCTGCTTGCAGAGCAGGCGTCATTGATGAAAACCGAAGCGGTCGCGGCAGCCCTGGGTCTGCGCAGCGAGCAGGATGTCGATGCACTGACCAAACGCCTTGCGGCGATGGTCCGCGACGGTCAATTGCTGCAGAATCGGCGCGGCGGTTACGGCGTTGCCGAGAAGCTCGATCTGATTGCCGGAGTCGTCCTCGCCAATGCGGAAGGCTACGGCTTCCTCAAGCCCGATGAGGGTGGCGAGGATCTGTATCTTTCCCCGGCGCAGATGCGCGTGGTTTTGCATGGCGATCGCGTACTGGGCAGTGTCGTCGGCGTTGACCGTCGCGGACGCCGCCAGGGTGCGATTGTCGAGGTGCTGGAGCGCCGCGCGTCGCGTCTGGTTGGACGTGTCGTCATCGAGGACGGCATCATCCTTGTTTCGCCTGATGACCGTCGTGTGCACCAGGACATCCTGATCCGTCCCGGCAACGAACAAGGCGCTCGTGCCGGCCAGATCGTCATCACCGAAATCACCGACCCACCGACTCAGCATCGCGGTCCGATCGGACGCATTCTTGCTGTGCTCGGCGAACGCCTGACGCCGTCGATCATCGTCGAGATGGCGATCGCGAGTCACAACCTGCCGCATGACTGGCCGGTCATGGTCACGCAGCAGGCCGCCGAAGTTGACCCGCAGGTGCTCGATTCAGAGATCAAGGGTCGTGTCGACTTGCGCTCGCTGCCACTGGTCACGATCGACGGTGAGGATGCGCGCGATTTTGATGATGCGGTGTATGCCGAAGCCAACGCGCAGGGTTTCCGCCTGATCGTGGCAATCGCCGATGTGTCGCACTACGTCAAAATCGACACGCCGCTCGATGAAGAAGCCTACTTGCGCTCAACCTCGGTGTATTTCCCGGGTTTTGTTGTGCCGATGTTGCCGGAGACCTTGTCCAACGGAATTTGCTCGTTGAATCCGAAGGTTGATCGTCTGTGCATGGTCTGTGACATGCAGGTCGATCGAAATGGCGAAGTGGTTTCATCGAAGTTCTACGAAGCCGTGATGCGCTCGCATGCGCGCTTGACCTATACCAAGGTATGGGAAGCGGTCGGCGAAAAACTTGCCGATACCTGCGATGAGATCGGCGAATTGATGCCGCGTATCGAGAGCCTGCATCAGCTCTACAAGCTGCTGGCCAAGGCGCGTCAAAAACGCGGCTCGATCGATTTCGAAAGTACCGAGGTCAAATTCCGTCTGGCTGCCTCGGGTGAGGTGATCCAGCTTGGTTCGGAGCCGCGCAACGACGCCCACAAGCTGATCGAGGAATGCATGATCGCGGCCAACGTCGAGGCGGCGAAATTCCTGCTCAGGAAACGCATTCCCGCGCCATATCGCGTGCATGAGCCACCACCGGCATCGAAATATGAAGACCTGCTCGAATTCCTGCGCGAGTTCAAGCTGAAGATGCCGCCGGCGGGTGAAGTGCAGCCATCCGACTTCGCCGCACTGTTGAAGAAGATCCGCAATCGTCCCGACGTCAGTCTGATCGAGTCGGTATTGCTGCGCTCGCAGTCGATGGCGGTCTATCAACCCGAGAACACCGGACATTTCGGTCTGGCACTTCAGGCCTACGCGCATTTCACTTCACCGATCCGACGCTATCCCGATTTACTTGTGCATCGCGCAATCCGTTACGCCCTGACCGGAGGCAAACCGGCCGACTACGAGTACTCGCCCACCCAGATGGGTTCGATGTCGGTGCATTGCTCGCACAACGAGCGTCGTGCACAAGAGGCGGAGCGCGATGTCGACGAACGCTATAAATGTGCATGGATGGAAAAACATGTCGGCAGTGAATTCGACGGCGTGGTTTCTGGAGTGACCTCATTTGGTTTATTCGTCGAATTGAGCGAGTCAAAGATCAACGGTCTTGTGCACATCACCCAGTTGCCGAATGATTACTACCACTTTGACCCCAAGCGCCATCTGCTGAGCGGCGAGCGTCGTGGACTCGTCTTTCGTTTGGGCGATCCGGTCCGCATCCAGGTGCTGCGAGCCAGTCTGGAAGATCGAAAGATCGATTTCCGCCTGGTCGTCGAGGAGGGCAAGCGTAGCGCCTGATTTGCCATCCGGACGAACAACTGGTGCGCCCGGCGTTTCAACAATGCGCTGAGGCTTTTAGAATCCGTCGCCGCAGTTCAAACTGGGGCATTACCAAGGTAACCAGCAATCCATGAGTACCGAACTGCTGATCGGCATCCATTCCGTCGAAGCCGCGTTGAACTACGACGCGGCGAACATCACCGAGATTTACGTCGAAAACGGGCAGCAGAACCCGCGCGTTCGTGATCTTGCAGAGCGCGCGCGTGACATGGGCATCAAGCCGCATGCGCGCGACAAGGCCGATCTCGATCGCATGACCGGCGGCGGTCGCCACCAGGGCATCGCGGCGATGTACAAGACGCCGCCCGCGCGAAATGAAAACGAACTGCCGGTGCTGATCGAGTCTGCCGGGCCGGATGCCCTTTTCCTTGTGCTCGATGGCGTCACTGATCCACACAACCTTGGCGCGTGCCTGCGCAGCGCTGAAGCCGCTGGCGTGACCGCGGTGATCGTGCCGAAGGACAAGGCTGTCGGTATCACGCCAACGGTGCGTCGAGCATCCGCTGGCGCGGCGGATCGCGTGCCGTTCTTCGCTGCGACCAATCTCGCGCGTACCCTCAAGGTGCTCAAGGACGCCGGCGTTTGGCTGACCGGACTGGCGGGTGACGGAAAGCAATCGCTCTACGCCTGTGATTTGAAGGGGCCGGTCGGTATCGTCATCGGCAGTGAAGGCGAAGGCATGCGTCGCCTCACTCGTGAGGCCTGCGATTTCGTCGCCTCGATTCCGATGCGTGGCAGTGTCGAAAGCCTCAACGTGTCAGTTGCCACCGGTGTCGTGTTGTTCGAGGTGCTGCGCCAACGATCCCATTGAGCGAGATTTCGCATGCGACTTCCCGGACTTGACCTGTTGCGCATCGTCGCCGCCTTGGCGCTGATGGTTTGTCATGCCGGGTTCTGGCTCGGACCGTTCGGCTTTCCGGACACGCTGTGGATGCTGACCGGCCATGTGGCGGTCGAATTGTTTCTTGTCTCGATGGGCTTTCTTGTTGCTCAGCAGCTACTGGCTGTTGAGTACAAGATATCGATCTTTCGCAACTGGGCAAGATCGGCGTTTCGCCTGTGGCCGCTGTATCTGCTTCTGCTCGCGCTCAATATGATTTTCGCAGGAGACTCCGAGTCGATTTCAGATTGGCCGAGCTATGTTTTTCTGGTTCAGAACCTGGCCTGGCCTCATCCGAATTTTTTCGCAGAGGCCTGGATTGTGTCTGCCGCTGCCTTGATCCTGCTCGTAGTGCCAGTCTTGTGCCAATTGCTGCAAAAGAAGACATTTGCAAATGGCGTAATGGTATTGCTTGGATTGTTGCTGACCACTTCGGCCTTGCGTGGATTGCTGGTATGGGCGGGCGATCCCACTTTTGATGAGGGTGTACGCAAGGTCTTGATCGCCCGTCTCGATTTGCCGGTCTACGCCGTACTTGCCGCCTGGCTATGGGTGCATCGCTACGCAGCTATCATCCAGTGGCGAGCTGCGCTGGCGCTGCTTGGTGGTGCTCTCTTGCTGGTGACCGGGTGGATGCATTTGAGCATCCCGCTTGATCAATCGGTCGCTGCGCGCACTATGCTGTTCCCGCTGTGTGATGCGGCATGGCTCATGCTTTTGCCATGGGTGTGTTCGTTGCAGATGCCGGATAAGCTCAGCGAGGGTGTCCGAGTCCTCGCTTCAAGTGCTTATGTCGGCTTGCTGACCCATGTCACCATTCTGCGCATCGGTGCCAGCTTCGGCCTGCCGCTGCTCGCAACGAGTCGGCTGCAGGGCGTCTTGATGTTGTCATCCTTCGTGCTGCTCGCCAGTGGGGTCGCGATTCTCATGACTCTGGTTCTCGATCGGCCCTTGCTTGGCTTGCGCGAGCGCTGGTTTCCGCTGGCGCGCGAGCATACGGTACCAATCGCGGAACGGCGACAGCGTGGCTAAAAGCGGACGATTGAGTGTTTCGCCCGAGTGCAAGCCGGTCGCTGGATATTCACCGGGCTCCGGCTTGCTGTAGGTGCCGAATGCAAGATCAAAAATTGGGAAAAATGCCGCAAAGTTTCTATCCGTGTGCTGCGGCTCGATTGAATGATGCAAGCGATGCCACTGCGGACCCGCGATCAACGGTGTCAACGGCCCGAGCGGGAGGCGGACGTTGAGATGGACGAAGTAGCCGAAGAAAATAATCGAGTTGGCGAGCCAGCCAATGGTCACCGGTTTTTGATCAAACAGTAGTCCCATCGGCAACAAGATTGCCCAGACCCGAATCGGATCTTCCAGCCAGTGATGGCGCAAGGTCGTCGTGACATTCACTGATTGCTCCGAATGGTGCAGCTTGTGCTGCGGCCAGGCGAATGCGAGCGTGTGCTGACCACGGTGAAACCAGTAGTAAAAAAAGTCATGAATAAAAAGAAAGGCGAACAATTGGGCGGCTTGCCAACCCAATGCATCCGGGAAAGCTATCGGAATTGCCAACCCGTAGTGGTCTACGATCGGTTGCATCAGGCTCATCAACAACGGCATCAGCATGTTGTTGAGAACAATCAGGAACGCGATATAGCCGAGGTTGAAAGCGATATGGTTACGCGGCTGACCGCGCTCGGCCGGGCGCAAGGTTTCAATCAGCAATCCGACCAGCAGGATGATGATGAGGAGCTTCGCCTGTGACCAGGATTCGGCCAGTACGTCATTGAACCATTGCATCATCGGGCTGCGCTTGGGCTGGGGGTCATGGCATTGGTCAAACAAGAATATTTTATTGGCAGGCTCGCCATGATGACGTCATTCCCCCCTCTCTCCAAGCGCATGCGATGAATTCGAGTTCGAAGTTTTATCAGGAAAATGTGCAGATTCATCGAATTGTCCGCGATGTGGACTTGATTGATGCGACCTGAACAGGACAGACTCTAGCTCGTGTCCGTAACAGGGGTAAGGGAATGATCCGAATCGTCCTCGTTGACGACCATGAGCTTGTCCGAACCGGATTCCGGCTAATCCTCGAACAGCAGCCCGATATGGAGGTGGTCGGCGAAGCGTCCGATGGCGAGCACGGACTCCTGCTGCTCAAGCAGCTCAAGCCAGATCTTGCTCTTGTCGATGTCCACATGCCGGGCGTCAGTGGCATCGAAGTGACCGAACGCGTACGCAAGCTCAAGTTGAAATCACGTGTGGTCATTGTAACCATGGTCAGTGAAGCGCCATTTCCACGTCGATTGCTCGAAGCAGGTGCCAGCGGCTACATCACCAAATCCTGTCCGGCTCCCGAACTGTTGCGGGCCGTGCGCCAGGTCGCCGATGGGCGGCGTTACCTTGCGCCCGGTATTGCCGAAGCCATGGCGCTCGACGCCATCGACGGTTCAGGTCAATCGCCGTTCGAGGAGCTCTCTTCACGCGAACTGGAGGTTGCCCTGATGCTTGCGCGCGGTCAGCCGATGACCGCAATCGCTGAACTTCTAAGTTTGAGCAGCAAGACCGTGGCGACCTACAAATATCGTTTGTTCGAGAAGCTCAACATCGACAATGCGGTGACTTTGGCGCATCTGGCTGGACTACATGGATTGCTCGACGCACAGGGAGCGCGATGAGTCTCGTCAGTGAATCATCGGCGTATGCGAAATCTCCGCACACGCCGACCAATAACTCGCTGTAGATCAGGATTCGTCCGAGGACGGAGGTTTGGCATGCGCGTCGGATACCGCGGGTTTCACCGATTCAGCATCGCGGGCAAGCGATTTTGCGACTTCGGCGGCCACCTGCGGGTGCATTGCGAGGATGGGTGAAGGTTTGGTGATCGGCATTTCCCTCGCACTCGATGCCGGTTGCGCAGGCACGGAAAACAGATCCTGCACAGGCGATTTGGGCTTTGGACGATCGGGATTCGCCTCACTGGCTGACGGTGCCAACGTTGCTGGGCGCTCCACGGGAACCGTTGCCGACGCCTGAGCTGGAGCGGACGTCTGCGCCGGAGCCGAAGTCTGCGCCGGAGCCGAAGTCTGCGCCGGAGCCGAAGTCTGAGCCGGAGCGGAAGTCTGAGCCGGAGCCGGAGCCGGAGCCGGAGCCGGAGCCGAAGTCTGAGCCGAAGCCGAAGTCTGAGCCGAACTCTGCGCCGGAGCCGAAGTCTGAGCCGGTTCGCGTGGTGCACTCTCAGAAACATCGATGGAGGCGGATCGTGGCACGCGCGCGTGCCTGTTTGAGGACGCTTCACGTGTCGATGCCGGAGCCTCGTTACGATCTGAGTCCTCGTCGTCAAAGGCTTCGTTGGCAGCAGACGCTCCGCTCGCGTCGGAGCTTGATCCGTCCTCGCCATCCGTTTCGCCCTTGCGACGGCGGCGGCCACCGCGGCGGCCACGGCGGCGCTTGCTGCTCGACGATGTCGATGCATCCAGATCCTGCGGCGCGTCGTCGTTGGCTACTTCAATTGCAGATTTCGCTGGCAATTTCCTTTCCTCGATCGACGGATCGGCATCAATCGGATTGCTTTGCTCGGTCTTGCCCGCAGTCCTGCCGCGGTTGGGCTGTGCAGCAGAACCTTGTTTGCGACCTTCCCGTTGTGGACGTTGTGGTTGATCCGGTTTCGCCGGCTTTTGCTGCTGTGGTTGTTGTTGTGGCTTGCGCGCGTCACGCGATTCGTTGCGTCCGCCTTCCTTGCGTGCCGAATCACCGCGCGAGCTGCTGCGATTTTGCTGTGAGCGCGGTGATCCGCTGCGTGAGTCGCGTGCCTCACGTTGATTGCGGCGAGCATTGATGTTGCTCGAGCTAGGCGCTTCATCGGATTTCTCGATGCTCGGCTTGCTGGCAAACAATCCCGAAAGCCATGCAAAAAAACCACCGCTCGGCGGCTTTGCTGTCTCGACCGGCGCGGCCGTTTCCATTTCCGCTTTGCGTGGAGCCGGACTGGCCGGAACTACGCGACTGACTGCCGGTTGTTCGGGTGCATCTTCGGCTTGGGCCAACTGCGGAAGTGGCGTGGCCTCGACTGGCGTCAGTCGCTGATAGCTCGGCTTGGCGTCTTCGCTGATGTCGACAGAGCGGATTCGCTCGATATGAAGATGTGGAGTCTCCAGCTTGTCGTCGGCGACAACGATGAGCTGAACTTCCTGACGGATCTCGATCTCGGTGAGCTGCTTGCGCTTTTCGTTGACGAGAAAGTTGGCGACCTCAGGCGGTGCCTGGACGAGTACCTGCCCGGTGTTTTCCTTCATCGCATGCTCTTCGACCAGACGCAGGGCCGACAACGAGAGTGATTCGACGCTGCGGATACGGCCATGGCCATCGCAACGTGGGCAGACGATCTGACTGGCTTCGCCAAGCGATGGGCGCAGACGCTGGCGTGACAGTTCAAGCAGACCGAAGCGCGAGATGCGACCGATTTGCACGCGGGCGCGGTCGACCTTCATTGCATCCTTGAGCTTGTCTTCGACCTCGCGCTGGTGGCGCGGGCTGTCCATGTCGATGAAGTCGATGACGATCAGGCCGCCGGCATCGCGGATACGCAATTGGCGTGCAATTTCGGCGGCGGCTTCAAGGTTGGTATTGAACGCGGTGTCTTCGATATCGCTGCCCTTGGTAGCCTTCGACGAGTTGATGTCGATCGAGGTCAGCGCTTCGGTCTGGTCGATGACGATCGAGCCGCCAGCGGGCAATCGGACAGTCCGCTCGAAGGCATTTTCGATTTGCGATTCGATCTGAAAACGC
>JBBQTY010000045.1:0-22307 GCA_038234445.1 Lysobacterales bacterium | reverse complement strand
GGAGCGTGTACATGAGCCATGTGGAATCCTGATGTGTCGATTAATCCACCACGATGAACCGTTGCACTCATTCGCGCAATGGATCCAGTTCGCGAACCGCCGAAAAGCACGCGGTTTTCCAAACTCAGCGCAAGTCGGCAGCGATCACTCGTGAGGCGTTGTGGCCGGGCGCACCAGTCACACCGCCACCCGGATGGGTACCGGCACCACACAAGTACAGGCCCGGCAAGGCACCGCGATAATCGGCCTGGCCGAGCATGGGACGCGCACTGAACAACTGGTTGAGGCTCAACGCACCATGGAAGATGTCGCCACCAATCAAGCCGAAGGTGCGTTCGAGGTCGAGCGGGGTCAGCGCGTGGCGACCAATGACGAGATCCTTGAAACCCGGCGCGAATCGATCGACCGTCGCAATCATGAGATCAGCCACTTCGTCACGATGGTCATCCCAGTTGCGCCCGTCCGACAAGACCGGCGCGACGTGCTGGCAGAAAAGACTCGCGACGTGCTGGCCTTTCGGCGCGAGACTGTCGTCGAGGGTCGAGGGAATCAGCATCTCGACGATCGGCTCACGCGACCAACCGTTAGCCACCGCATCCAGATACGCGCGATCCATATAGGCAAGACTCGGCGCCATGATGATGCCCGCGGTCAGGTGATCGCCCTGCCCGGGCAACGCGGTGAATTCCGGCAAGGCCGAAAGTGCGACATTCATGCGGAACGTGCCCGATGCGCAACGCCAGTTGGCCATGCGCTCACGCGTCGGCGCAGGCACGACTGCCGGAGCCATCAGACGCTCGTACAAAAGTTTCGGATTGACGTTGGCGACAATGGCGCGCGCATGCAGGATGTCGCTGGTCTCGGTGACAACTCCGACCGCGCGACCGTCTTCGACGATGACCTCGCGTACGCCACAACCGGTACGAATATCGACACCGGCCGCAACCGCGGCTTTCGCCATTGCCTGGGTGATCGCACCCATGCCACCGATCGCGTGACCCCACGCACCCTTGACCCCGTTGACCTCACCAAAGACGTGATGGAGTAGGACATACGCGCTGCCGGGGGTGTGCGGACTCGCATAATTGCCGACGATGCCGTCGAAACCGAGGACGGCCTTGATTGGCTCGCTCTCGAACCAGCGATCGAGATATTCGGAAGCCGAGATCGTGAACAGATCGAGCAGCTCCTGACGCAAGCCGGTATCGAGTTTGTGTAGACGCTTACCGAGCTTGCCGGCGCGGATCAACTCGGGAATCGCCTTCCACCAGCCTCCGTCGGTGATGTTCGGCGGCGGCTCCATCGCGAGCACGCGCAATACATCGGCGATCGCTTCAAGACGCTGTTCGTAGTCGTGCAGACGCTCGGCATCGCGTGTCGAGAACTTGGCCACTTCGTCGTAGGTGACGCCCTTTCCGACCCGTAGTGAGCGTCCGTCAGGCAGGGGCAGGAAGTTGCCGAGCTTGCGCTCGACGATGCGTAAACCATGCGCATGCAGATCCAGATCTTCGATCACCTTGGGCTGCAGCAGCGATACCGTGTAGGCGGCGACCGAGTTGCGGAACCCTGGATGAAATTCCTCGGTGACTGCCGCGCCACCCACGACATCGCGTCGTTCGAGCACGGTGACTTTCAATCCGGCCTTGGCCAGATACGTTGCACAGACGAGGCCGTTGTGGCCGCCGCCGATGATGATCGCGTCGCGCTTGCTGTGGTCGTTGTCCATCGTCGGATTATGCGCAGCTGGCGATCACTTCGCCACGGCCGGCACCCCTGGCCGCCGTAAAGCGAGGAATGCGGCAAGTGCGCCCGCCGCACTGGCGACCGCAACGTAATACACCGGCGCGTTCGATTCGCCACCTCGGATCCACAAGCTGATCACCAAAGGAGTCAGACCTCCCGAGATCGCGTAGGCGATGTTGTAGGCGAACGAGATACCCGAAAAGCGGATCGTCGGCGGAAACGCGCGAACCATCAAACTTGGGATCGCGCCGGTGACGCCGACAAAGAATCCCGTGATCGTGTACGTGACAGTGAAAAGTTCGGGGGCGACTGCAAGGGTGTGATAGAGCCCCGCCGAGGCCAACGCGAGGCCGAGCGCACCGAGTATCAGCACCCGTTCAACACCAAAACGATCCACGGCCATTCCGTAAAGCACGCACCCAAGGCAGAGTGCCAAGGTCGCCAATGAGCTCGCCTTTGCCGCGACCGCAGGCGCAATCGAAAACAGACTTTGCACGAGAGTCGGCGTCATCAGGATGACCACGACGATGCCGGCGGTCAGCATCCAGGTGATCAGCATCGAACGGATCACCGCGTCCCAGTGACCTTGCAGCACGACTTTCAGCGGAAGTCCCTTGACCAGTTCACGACGACGACGCAGCTCCTCGAACACAGGCGTCTCTTCAAGATAGCGACGCAGCCAGACGGCGAGCAAGCCGAACAGGCCGCCGAGGATGAATGGCAGGCGCCACGCCCAATCAAGTATTTCAGCGCTGCTCCAGGTCGAATTGATCCAGCTTGCGACGAGCGATCCGAGAAGAATGCCGAATGTCAGGCCTGACGTCAGCGTGCCGCAAGCAAAACCGATGCGCGATTCGGGTACGTGCTCGGAGACAAACACCCACGCACCGGGGACTTCCCCGCCGACCGCCGCACCCTGCAACACGCGCAGCAACAAAAGCAACAAAGGTGCGGCAATGCCGATACTGGCATGTGTCGGCAGCAGACCCATCAGCAAGGTCGGCACCGCCATCAGCAACACGCTGAGCATGAACATGCGCTTGCGTCCGACACGATCGCCGAAATGCGCCATCACGATTCCACCCAGCGGTCGCGCGAGGTAGCCGGCGGCGAATATTCCGAAAGTCTGCAGCTGGCTTAACCAGACCGGCATGTCTGCAGGAAAGAACAGCTTCGCGATTACCGCGGTGAAAAACACGAAGATGATGAAATCGTAGAACTCGAGCGCGCCGCCGAGGGCCGCAAGGATCAGAGTGCGCATATCACGGCGTGTCAGCGCAGTATGGGTAGGCTCGATCATCAACCGATGAATCCGCAAAATCAAAACCGACATATAGCACTGATTCGCGTGTTCCGGCAGTCGCTTCGTGGCCTTGCTCGGATTGAGGCTGAAGCCGCTTCCTACGAGGGCTTGAAGATAAGACCGCTCGCCTCCGGCATCGGCATCAGATAGTGGTCGACCAGCAAAAAGCCGAACAATGCCATCAGATAAATGATCGAGTAGTTGAACACCTTCATCGCAAACAACTCATCCGGCGGGTTGAGCAGGCGGATGGCGTAGTACAGAAATCCCGCCCCGAGGACCAGCGCGCCGCCCAGATAGAAGATGCCGCTCATGCCGGTCAAATACGGCAGGATTGTGACCAGCAGCAACAGAACCGTGTAGGCGAGCACGTGCCAGCGCGTGTAGGTGACGCCATGGGTAACCGGCAGCATCGGCACCTGGGCACGCGAATAGTCGGCGACGCGGAAGATCGCCAGCGCCCAGAAATGCGGCGGCGTCCACACGAAAATGATCAGGAACAGCAGCAGCGAATAGGGATGCACCTGACCGGTCACCGCGACCCAGCCGAGCAAGGGCGGCGCGGCGCCGGCTGCGCCACCGATGACGATGTTCTGCGAGGTCGCACGTTTGAGGAACGCCGTGTAGATGATCGCGTAGCCAATCAGCGAGGCAAAGGTCAGCACCGCAGTCAGCGCATTGACCAGGGCAAAGAGAATCGCCATCGAAAGCGTACCGAGGACGATCGCAAACACCAGAACCTGGATCGGACGAAGCGTACCGGTCGCCAATGGTCGATGCGACGTGCGCGCCATCAAACGATCAATGCGTTGATCGATCAAATGATTGATCGCGGCGGCCGAAGCGGCGGCGAGCCAGATGCCGATGAAACCAGCCACCGATTGACGCAATGGCGGCCAGCCCGGCACGGCGAGGAACATGCCGATGATCGCCGTGAACACGATCAGCAGAACGACGCGCGGCTTGGTCAGCTCGAGGTACTCATGGGCTAGCGAGGGCATGCGGCGGACGGCGTTGTGAGGCGAAGTGGTCGTCACGGTAGCGGTTCAGGCCGACGCCGTCACGCGGCGCTGCGTGCGCGCGAGGATGAATACGAGGGTGAACAACAGCAGTACGGCAACGCTGACATGGCCGAGTGCGACCGGCATCGGCAGGCCCAGCTTGACATTGGCGACCCCGAGGCAAACCTGGACGATGAGGCCGACGCCCAAGGCGATAGACGGCACGCGCAGACCTTTGCGCGACAATCGATGCGCAAGCCAGCCGAGATAAAGGAATACGATCAAGGCGCCGATGCGATGCGTCATCTGTATGGCGTTGCGCGCGGCGACATCAAGGATGCCACCCTCGTAGTTGACGCCGATGCCACGCCAGAGCACGAAGCCCTCGTGGAAATCGGTCGTCGGCCACAGTTGCCCCTGACACTTCGGGAAATCGAGGCCACAGGTCAGCGCCGCATAGTTCGCGCTGGTCCAGCCACCGAGGGCAATCTGCATACCAAGCAGGAACAGGCCGATGACGACGAACGTGCGCGTTGCCGCCCAGTGGTCATCATCCGCGCCAACCCCGCCGAGGCGCAGGGCTACATAGCTCATCAGACTAAACGTGGTCAGGCCACCAAGCAGATGCCCCATCACGACCACGGGCTTCAGCAACCAGGTCACCGTCCACATGCCGAGCATGGCCTGGAAGGTCACCACCGAGAGCAAGACGACAGCAATGCGCCACGGTGCGGCGCGATTCATCCGAGCCGCGACAATCACCGGCAAAGTCAGCGCAATCACCGAGCAGATTGCCGAGACGGTATGCGCGCCACTGATGTAACTGGCGACGCCGATGGCGGCCGTAACCGCGGCAATCACGAGGATGGCCACGTCTGCCTTGCGCCGCCAGGCTGATGTCAATGCCAATACAAGAATGAGCACGCCGAGCGTGCCAGCGACCATGCGATGCCCCTGTTCGCGCCAGGTTTTTTGGTTCTCGACCGCGCGCTCGGGAAACGCCTCGTTGGCTGCGGCGATATCCTGTTCGTGAGTGGGCCAGCTCGCTTGCCCATAGCATGTGGGCCAATCCGGACAGGACAAGCCTGCGTGGCTCAGGCGAACGAACGCACCGAAGACGACGAGACAAAAGGCAAAAATGGCCGCGAACGCGGCAAAGCGCGCCGGCCAGGACCAACCAGACATTCGCGTACTCACTTGGTCACCTTGGCCAGATCCTTGCGCAGACCACTGGCATCGAAACCATTTGGGTAAAATGTAACAGCCACACCGTCAGGCTTGACCAGTACGGCCGACACGCCATCATCGACATCGGGCTTCCACGAAGCAAAACCTTGTGCGGTATCGGATCCTTGCTGCCAAGGCCGCATCAGCTCATTCGTCCGCTCACCGCTCGGTGGCGTACCGAGATAGATCAGGCGCAAGCGCGTGGCGTTCTGGTTGAGGGAAATTTTTGCGCGATGCATGAGATCAACCTGGAGAACGCAAGCGTCGCCGCAACGACGCCCGGGAATCGCGACCAGGCTCCAGCGCCGATCACGATCATGCCAATCCACGGGAGTACCGTCGGCCAAAGTCACCACGACGTCCTCAACCGATCGTTGCGGCACGATGCCGATACCAAAACTTCGCGCGCCGGGTACCCAGCCACTGCCCGCAAGAATCATCGCGGCCAGCACCGGCAGCACGAACAAGGAGGCAATCAATACCAGCTGCAAGCGTTTTCTGTTTCGTGTTTCCATCATTTTGGCTCTTTGGTTTCGCGTCGCCAGTGCAACACGATGAAAATGACAACTGCCGCTATCACAAAACAAAACCATTGGAACGCGTAACCTCGATGTCGATCCGGCGACATGACTTGCGGCGTCCATTCACGGACAAATCCCGACGCGGGATCTGCATCCAGCAGAAGAATCCGAGTATCAATTTTGCGTTTGAGATCTTCGGCGATCTCTGCAGGATCGATGTAGATCGAAAGCTTTGGCCAATGATCCTGTCCCGGCAATGGATTGCCGCCCATTCGCAGCCCGGATCCCGGCGCAAGAGCGTACAAACCGCTCAATTGAATATTTCCGACCGGCAAAGCCGGCAGCTGGTCGGACTGTTTCCGCTCGACGAATCCACGATTGACCAGTAACGGCAATCCGCCATCGTCCGGCTCGAACAAATCGAATGCGAGCACGCCTTGTCTGCCGTCACGAATCTGATCGTCGAGCAAATAGCCATGCATCGTATCGAATCGACCGTCGACGCTGACATGTGGATTGACCGGGCTATTGGTTCGCGAGCGCGCCTCTTCGAGACTGATGGTCGGCGCCGACGCGGCTCCCGCGTAGGAAAGCAGCAGCTGTTCTTTTTCGGCCGCGCGATGCAATTGCCAGACACCGAGATACGAAAATGCAACAACGCCGAAGCAAACCAGGGCGATGGCAAGCCATGAAGGTCGCCGCCAGCGTCGACGCATCGCGCCAGCCACTATAATCGACCGTTTCGCGGGCCCGTTGGCCCGCCAGGAAGCATCCACATGACCAGCAAAATCCTGATCGTCGTATTCCTCATAGCCATCGTCTGGAATCTCGGCGCCGGCATGTACTACATGATGACCGACAAGGGCGGCAGCGACCGAACCCTCAAGGCCCTGATGCGCCGCATCGCACTATCGATCGCGTTGATCGTACTGATCATCATCGGCATGGCGACCGGCTATATCCAGCCGCATGGCGTTTAAGGCGCGGGATTTGCGATTTGGAATTCGGGATTCGTAGAATCAACAGCCAAACATCCCGCGGGATTCAGGCTTTTCCGACTCCCGAATCACAAATCCCGTCGCTACAACACATACACAAATACAAACAACCCGAGCCAGACCACATCCACGAAGTGCCAATACCAGGCGACGGCTTCGAAGCCGAAATGGTTGTCTGCGGTAAAATGGCCTTTTGCACAACGGAACCACATGACGGTCAGCATGATCGCGCCTAGCGTGACGTGCAGGCCGTGGAAACCGGTGAGCATGAAGAAGGTCGATCCGTAAACTCCGCTGTGCAGGCTCAGGTTCAGCTCGTTATAGGCCTCCATGTACTCGGTGGCCTGGAAAAACAGGAAGGCGGCGCCCAATGCGATGGTTGCGCCGAGCCAGATCAGCAAGGCGCGGCGATAACCTGCGCGCAGCGCGTGATGGGCAAAGGTGATCGTCACGCCTGAGCTGAGCAGGAGCAAGGTATTGATCAGCGGCAGATGCCACGGCGCGACCGTCTCGAAGTTGCCGCCGATGTTACCCGGACCATTGGTCGGCCAGCTAGGGGTGTAGCCCTGCCAGAGGAAGTAGTTGGTCAGTCCGCCATGACCTTCACCGCCGATCCATGGCACCGACAAAACGCGCGCATAGAAAAGAGCACCGAAGAACGCCGCGAAAAACATCACTTCGGAGAAGATAAACCACATCATGCCCATGCGGAACGAAACATCAACCTGCTTGTTGTAGTTGCCGGCGATAGATTCACGGATGACCGTGCCGAACCAGCCGAACATCATGAATACGATGGTCGCCATGCCGAAATACATCAACGGCGAGGCGGTTACTCCGCTGCCGCCATTGATCCAGTTGGCTGCACCGACAACCGTGCTGAACATTCCGATGGAACCCACAATCGGCCAGTGGCTGCCGTGTGGAACGTAATACGCATCGTGTGTTTGCGCCATGATCTTGGAACCCCGGACTCTAAGTTATCAGGTCAATTCTTCGCGACGTCGCCGACCGGCGCTGGCACCAGACTCAACTGCTTGGTGGCCAATTCGTTCGCGTAAAACGTGTAGGAAAGCGTCAAGGTTTTCGTACTTCTCGGCAGCTGAGGATCAACGACGAATCGGACCGGCATACGCCGCGATTCACCCGCTTCCAAAGTCTGCTCGGTAAAACAGAAGCACTCGGTCTTGTTGAAATACGGTGACGCTTCACTCGGCGCGACACTCGGCACCGCGTTGCCAACAATGGCCGCGTTTGATTCGTTGGTTGCGTCGAACCAGACCTCGGTCAGCGCGCCCGGATGAATCTCGATGCGCGCCTTCTCGGCCTTGAATGCCCACGGCAACTTGCTGTTGACACTGGCGATGAATTCGACCGCAATCGTGCGCGACTTGTCCTCGGTCATCAAGGCAACCTGCGCCGCATCCGCCGCTTCGCCCGAAAGCTTGATACCAAGCACATGCTCGCAGGCAATCCGGTAAATCGGCACCATCGCAAAGCCGAACAAGAACGAAGCCGCGACCACACCCAGCGCAACCTTTGCAATTCCGCGAGCATCATGCTTCACAGGTTTGTTGGGGGCTGCCTTGGGCGTTTCCATATTCATTTTTTTAAATCAAGAGCTCAGTGCGTCACGTCGCCATGCGCAAGCATGGAGTCATTGATCACGGGCGGCGTGGTGAAGGTGTGATGGGGAGCGGGCGAAGGAACTGTCCACTCGAGTCCGTGAGCGCCCTCCCACACTTGGGTGGTCGCCCGGTTCTTCGAGAAATACACTGCATGCACGATGACGCCGACAAACAGCAGCTGACTCGCACCGAACCAGAATCCACCAAGCGAGCTGATCATGTTGAAGTCGGCGAATGCCACGTTGTAGTCCGGAATGCGGCGCGGCATGCCGGCCAACCCGAGGAAGTGCTGCGGGAAGAACAGAACGTTGACCGAAATCACGCTCATCCAGAAATGGATCTTGCCCCAGCGCTCGCTGTACATGTTGCCGCACCACTTCGGCAACCAGTAATAGACCGACGCCATGATCGCGAAGATCGCGCCAGTCACCAGCACGTAGTGGAAGTGGGCAACGACAAAATAGGTATCCTGGTATTGGAAGTCTGCCGGAACGATCGCCAGCATCAGGCCTGAGAAACCACCGATCGTGAACAGGATCACGAAGGCGATCGCAAACAGCATCGGCGTCTCGAACGTCAGCGAGCCTTCCCACATCGTGGTGACCCAGTTGAACACTTTCACGCCGGTCGGAATCGCGATCAGCATCGTGGCGTACATGAAGTAGAGCTCGCCACCGAGCGGCATGCCCACCGTAAACATGTGGTGGGCCCAGACAATGAAGGACAGGAAGGCGATCGAGGCAACGGCGTAGATCATCGCCTGATAACCGAACAGCGGCTTGCGCGAGAAGGTCGGGATGATCTCGCTGACAATACCGAAAGCCGGCAGGATCATGATGTAGACCTCCGGATGCCCGAAGAACCAGAAAATATGCTGGAACATCACCGGGTCACCGCCACCGGCGGCGTTGAAAAAGCTCGTGCCAAAGTACTTGTCGGTCAGCAGCATGGTGACCGCACCGGCCAAGACCGGCATGACTGCGATCAACAAGAAGGCGGTGATCAGCCAAGTCCAGGCAAAGATCGGCATCTTGAGCAGATCCATGCCCGGTGCGCGCATGTTGAGGATGGTTGCGATGATGTTGATCGCGCCCATGATCGAGCTGATACCCATCATGTGGATGGCGAAGATGATGAATGCGATGCTGTTGCCGCCCTGCAATGACAGCGGCGGATACAGCGTCCAGCCGCCTTGCGGGCCCGCGCCCGGCATGAACAGGCTCGAGATCAGCAAGGTAAAGGCGAAAGGAAGTAGCCAGAACGACCAGTTGTTCATGCGCGGCAAGGCCATGTCCGGCGCGCCGATCTGCAACGGGATCATCCAGTTGCCGAGTCCGACAAAGGCCGGCATGACCGCGCCGAAAATCATGATCAGCGCGTGCACCGTGGTCATTTCGTTGAAGAACTCCGGCTGCACGAGCTGCATGCCGGGTTCGAACAATTCGGCACGGATGATCATCGCCATCGAGCCGCCGGTGAAGAACATGATCAGCGCAAACACCAGGTACAACGTACCGATGTCCTTGTGATTGGTTGTGAACAGCCAGCGATCCAGAAAGCCCTGCGGCTTGTGATCGTGAGCATCGTGGTGGTCGTCGTGGACGGCAGCGTGTGCCATGGCCTCTACCTCAAGAATTCTGGAACGGAATCAACCCTGCGGGGCTGTCGTTGGTGCAAGTGTGGTTGCAGTGGCTTCGGCTGCCGGCGCAGGCGCCTGCGCAGCCATCCATTGCTCGAATTCAGCCTTCGGTAACGCCTTGACCACAATTGGCATGAAGCCATGATCACGGCCGCACAACTCGGCGCATTGGCCGCGGTAAATGCCGGGCTCATCGATCTGTGACCAGGTGGAATTGATGATTCCGGGAATACCATCCTGCTTCCAGCCGAGCGAGGGTACCCACCAGGCGTGGATTACATCGTCGGCCGTGATGACGAAGCGAACCTTGACCCCGACCGGCAGCACCAGCGGCTTGTCGACGTCGAGCAGATAGGTCGGATAGCCATCGACCTTGATGTCGGCAGGATTCACTCCCGAACCGAGCTGACGTGCGCGATTGGATTCGGATTCGAGACTCGACACGAAGTTGATGTTGGGCTGCTTGCCGAAGTAGTCAACGTATTCGTAGCGCCACTTCCACTGATAGCCGGTGATCTTGACGGTCATCTCCGAATTGGAGGTATCACCCATGCGCAGCAGGAGCGTTGTCGCCGGCCAGGCGCAGCCAATCAGGATGAGAACCGGGATGATGGTCCAGATCGCCTCAAGCTTGGTGCTGTGGCTCCAGGTCGCCGCTACAGCACCTTTCGATTTTCGAAAGCGGAACATGGCCACGAACATCACGCCGAAGACCACCACGCCGATAGCCACGCAGATCCACAACATGAGCATGTGGATGTCATGAACATCGCGCGAAACCTGGGTCGCACCGCGCGTCATGTTGAGCTGCCATGGCTCCGGATTGGCGAATACAGCCGTGCTCGCGAGCAGGCTACAGACGATCAGAGCCGGCGCGGCCAGCACGCGGCGCATTCGCGAGAATCCAATTGACATCATTGCCATCACCTTGCCTATGTGAATCATTGTTCCGCCAATCAACCGCAACGGCCGACAGCGCGGAAATCTCACCCCGAGAATCGGCCGAAAATCGCCGCGGTCACACATCGTGAACAGAAACGATGCGCGGGGAACCTCGGAATGATAGTGGAGCGCGCGCTGTAGCGGCAAGGAGAAAGCCGACTGGAGCTCGTATTTCCGAGCGTCAATTGGTCGCAGACGAGCTCGCGCAATCGCGTTGTTTGGCCGCGTTGCGCACGATCAGGAGGCCGTCGCGAGCTCGGGCTGACACGGACGGTTCAAGCCAAGCTCGACATCTCGTCCAACGGCAAGCCCGTCGAATGATCTACGTCAGCGCTCGGTTCTTACCCTAGCGGATTGAATTGACAGCATTTACCGATCGTCATCGCCGCATGCGCATCGCTTGGCCGCGGGTCACCGGGTCACTACAATAGCGAGGATAATTCAGGCGCGACGTTCGCGCGCGTCCGTTTTCATAAACAGGCGGACCACGCCTCCGCAAAAGCTTCAGCTCGTCCATTCTCATCCTCAATCCTTGCCGCAACGCTGTTGACCGCGTGCCTGGAATCACCCGAGAACCCACCGATCGTGAGCGAAATCCTTTCCCCCGAGTTGCCCGAGACGACCGAGCCCGCGCGCGCGCGCATCACCGCCGCCTGGGCCAAGGACGAAACCGAGGCCGTGGTCGAGTTGCTCGCCGATGCCAGCATGTCGGCGATCGAGAGCGAGCAGGTTCTCGCCATGGCGAGCGATCTGGTCGCACGCATCCGGGCCAAGGCCGATGATCAGACGGCAGTCGAATCGTTCATGCGCGAATACGACCTTTCGAGCGAGGAAGGTGTGTTGCTGATGTGCGTCGCCGAAGCTCTGTTGCGCGTTCCCGATGCGGAAACCGCCGACAAGCTGATTCGCGACAAGCTTGGTGAGGCGAACTGGAAGAAGCACGTTGGCGCCAGCGAATCACTGTTCGTCAATGCCTCGACCTGGGGCCTGATGCTGACCGGCGAACTGGTCCAGCTCGCCGAGGAAACCCGCTCGAACTTCGTCGGCGCACTGCGCCGACTGGTTGGTCGCGCAGGCGAACCGGTGATTCGCCTCGCTGTGCGCCAGGCCATGCGCATCATGGGCCATCAATTCGTCATGGGCCGCACGCTCAAAGAAGCCCAGGATCGCGCATCGAGCAAGGCCAATTCGGTCTACCGCTATTCCTACGACATGCTCGGCGAAGCCGCTCTGACCCAGGCCGATGCCGAGCGTTACATGCAGGCGTATCGCGACGCGATCGTCACCCTCGGCAAGCGCGGACCGTGGAAGAGCGTGCTCGACGCACCGTCGATCTCGGTCAAGCTTTCGGCGATCCATCCGCGTTACGACGTCGCCAATCGCGCCCGCGTGCATGCCGAGCTGATTCCGCGCGTGCTCGAACTCGCGCAGATGGCGATGGCTCGCGGTATCGGCATGACGGTCGATGCCGAAGAAGCCGATCGTCTCGAACTCTCGCTCGACATCATTGGCGCGGTCTTCTTGGATCCCTCATTGGAAGGCTGGAACGGTTTCGGCCTCGCCGTGCAGGCCTACCAGAAGCGCGCACCTTTCGTGATCGACTGGCTCGCCGATGTCGCGCGCAAGTCCAACCGACGCTGGTGCGTGCGCCTGGTCAAGGGTGCGTACTGGGATTCCGAGATCAAGCGCGCTCAGGAACTCGGCCTCGGTGGCTATCCGGTGTTCACGCGCAAGGCGAATACCGACGTTTCGTATCTGGCCTGCGCCAAGCAGTTGCTGGAAGTCGGCGCCGAGCTGATCTATCCGCAGTTCGCCACGCACAACGCGCATACGATCGCCGCAATTCATCACTACGCGCGCGGCCGGCCGTTTGAATACCAGCGTCTGCACGGCATGGGCGGCGATCTGTATGCCGAGGTCATCGGCAAGAAGAATCTCGATGTGCCTTGCCGCGTCTATGCGCCGGTCGGCAGTCACGAGGATCTGCTGCCTTACCTCGTGCGCCGCCTGCTCGAAAATGGCGCCAACACGAGCTTCGTCAATCGCATCGTCGATGAAGACGTGCCGATCCGCGATCTGGTCGCCGACCCGTGCGAACAGGTTCGTCAGCTCGCCTCCAAACCACATCCCCGCATCCCCCAGCCGATCGCATTGTTCGGCGAACAACGGAAGAATTCCATGGGCGTCAATCTAGCCAACGACAACGAACTGAAAGCCCTTGCCGACAGCGTCAACGCGACGCGCAAGCCGTGGATCGCCGAACCACTCGTTCCGGGCGCCAAGATCAGTGGCGATGCGCGCGAAGTCACCGACCCGGCTGACCGTCGCCGCGTCATCGGCCACACGCGCGGCGCCGATGTCAGCGTTCTTGAGAAAGCATTGAGCAACGCGGTCGCCGCCCACGATGGCTGGAACAACCTGCCCGCGGTGAGTCGCGCGAAGATTCTCGAACACACCGCCGATCTGCTTGAAGCGCGTCGCGGCGAATTCATCGCGCTGTGCGTGCGCGAAGCTGGCAAGACCATGTCGGCGGCGATCGCCGAAGTGCGCGAAGCGGCGGATTTCCTGCGCTACTACGGCGCAATGGCACGCAAGCTGTTTGCCCATCCGGAAATCATGCCGGGTCCGACGGGCGAATCGAACGAGCTGTTCCTGCACGGTCGCGGTGTATTTGTCTGCATCAGTCCGTGGAATTTTCCGCTGGCGATCTTCATGGGTCAGGTCGCCGCTGCGCTCGCAGCCGGCAACAGCGTGATTGCCAAACCGGCTGACCAGACCACTCTCATCGGCTATGCGGCGGTGAAGCTGTTGCACGAAGCTGGCGTGCCAACCGAGGTGTTGCAGTTCGTTCCGTGCAAGGGCTCGGTGCTTGGCAACTCGTTGCTGACGAAAGCGGATGTCGCCGGCGTCTGCTTCACCGGCTCGACCGAAACCGCATGGACGATCAACCGCACGCTAGCCGCGCGCGATTCTTCGATCGCTGCGCTGATTGCCGAAACCGGCGGTCAGAACGCGATGATCGCCGATTCCTCAGCCCTGCCCGAACAACTCGTAAAGGATTTGTGTACTTCTGCCTTCGACTCGGCCGGGCAACGCTGCTCGGCGGCGCGCGTCCTGTTTGTGCAGGAAGATATCGCGGACAAGGTCATCACGATGCTCAAGGGCGCGATGGATCAGCTGGTCATGGGCGACCCCGGCCTGCTTTCAACCGACGTCGGCCCAGTCATCGACGAAGCCTCGCACAAGGTACTGACCGATCACGCCGCGCGGATGGATCGCGAAGCCAAGCTGATCAACGAGGTCAAGACCACTGCGGGCTGCGCAAACGGTACTTTCTTCGCGCCGCGCGCCTACGAAATCCAACGACTCGATATTCTGCAAAAGGAGATTTTCGGACCTATCCTGCATGTGCTGCGCTGGAAAGCCGAGAATCTCGATGACGTGATCGACCAGATCAACGCCACCAACTACGGCCTCACCCTTGGCATCCACAGCCGCATCGACGACACCATCGACCACATTGTCAAACGCTCGAAAGTGGGCAACTGCTACGTCAACCGCAACCAGGTGGGCGCCGTGGTCGGCGTGCAGCCGTTCGGCGGCGAAAACCTCTCGGGCACCGGCCCGAAAGCAGGCGGTCCGCACTATCTGCTGCGTTTCGCCACCGAACGCACGGTCACCATCAACACGACCGCAGCTGGTGGCAATGCTTCGTTGTTGACGCTGGCGGAGTAGTCGAGATGTTGGCATCGCTCGACCGAGCACGCATGTGGTTCGGCCGAGTGCTTGTCGTTCTCACCGCACTCGTCTTGCTCGCTGCGTGTGCAACCGGCAGATCGAATCACCCATCCCTTCGGGTGCTTTTTATCGGCAACAGCCTCACCTATGTTGCCAACCTTCCGGCAGTATTCGACACACTGGCGTCGCAGAGCGCCCGACCCACGCACAGGGAAATGTTGGTCTCCGGTGGCGCAACCCTGTCGGAACGACTGGCCGACGGTTCGGCCGAACGAGCACTGAAAAGCGGCGCCTATGACATCGTCGTTCTGCAGGAACGCGGCGGCGACTTCCTTGGCGGATTCAAACCCGATTCCGGCAAGCGGGCAGACGACGCCCTTCGCGAATTGGCTGCACTTGCCCTGCGCTTCCACGTCAGACCGATGCTCCTTGGAACCTATCAGATAGATCCACGATTCTCGCGAGCCATTGTCGACGCCGAGACTTCCGCGGCATCCCGACACTCGGTCACCTATATCCCCGTGTCAGACGGACTGCAGCGAGCAATCAACGAATTTCCCGCAGGACATTGGTTTGACGAGGACGGCATGCATCCCGGTCCCGATCTCGCACTGCTCGAAGCCGTTCGCTTGTACCAAAGCTTGTTCGATGCGGCTCCGCCAGAAGGCGACGTCGTCGTTTCCGCGCCCATGTATCCGCCGAGCGCACACTTTCCCGTCGCGGTCATCGATGGCAGCAATTTTGAACCGTCAAACACGCAATTCGCACGTACTCACGTCTATTCCAGCGAGTTGGTTTCGAGAATCATGAAGCTTGCTGAGAGAAATTAGTGAAGCTCGTTGCACCAACCGGTGAAATGCCCATTGGAAAGTTTGTGTGCACATTGAAGGGCTAAGCATCGCGTTAGTTCCGGGACTTGACGGGAGCGGACGTCTCTTTCAGGAATTAACGACCTCGCTCGCGCCGCGGAAGCCTGCATGCCTCATCCGCTATCCATTGCATGAAAAGTGGGACGTTTCAGACTACGTCAACCACCTTGATCAGTCCCTGCCCACTGATGAAAATCTCCTGCTCATCGCTGAATCATTCTCGGGTCCGCTCGCGCTCGAACTTCTGAGAAGCCGGTCCAACATCAAAGCGTTGGTTCTCGTCGCGAGCTTTGCACGTTGCCCTAATCCGATCTTGCATCTCCTCCCCTTCATTCCTCTGTCGACTTTAAAGCCACTTCTGCGATCAAGCGTCGCACTTCGCGCGTTTTGCCTTGGCAACGAAGCGACACCCGATCAGATCAAACGTCTGAAATCAGTCATTGACGAACTCCCTTCAGAAATCTTGAGGTGCCGACTCAATCTGCTTCGTACGCTCAGAATTGAAGCGAAGTCGATTCCCGACACGATTCCAATCCTCCATCTCATTGCCAGCAAAGACCGTCTCGTGTGCAGATCATCGGCTCCGGATCTCTCACACGCGCACGCTGATTCGCGCGTTGTCACGGTCAATGGGCCTCATTTTCTTCTTCAGTCATGTGCGCGAGATTGCGCAACACTGATCCAAGACTGGATTGCGCGGATGGGCAAGAATCCCGACTGATTTCCAGCGTTTCGCAATGTCCACGGACAAGCTTTACTGTCCGGATAAGTGTCCGTTCGCGCATCCATGACTTTTGTCCTAGCAACCGAAGTCATTGATTACGCATCTTATTCCCTGCTGGCGATAGCGGTTACACGAGTGGCATGGTGCTTGCTCTATGTAACTTGCAAGACCCGCTTGCAGGAGAATCCCCATGAAAGCTCGCAAATCCATCAATCACAATGTGACATCCGCCCTTCTCGCTGGCGCGCTGCTCACGATGCTGTCATTCAATGCATCCGCTGAATCGACTTTCTCAATCGATGCGCGATCCCCGCTTGCCGCCACCCTGCTGCCCAGCCTCAAGGTGACTGCCAGCATCTCGAATCCTTCAGCTGCGGTGCGCTGGAGCGTCGCTTCGGAGCGCGCCCTTCGCGTGACCCTGATGCCGACCGTAACGGTTACCGCGGATGTTGACGCTTTCGCAGTCACGACCTTGCCGACGATATCCGTGATCGCACAGGTTGAACCCGTGCCATTGCGCAACTCGCCAGCTCTGGCCCAGACGGCAGTCGAACCGCCGATGCTCAGCGTAGCCAACTGACCTGGGATTGCCGAGGCAGGATTTAATGCTGATAGCAGGTATTTCGCATGCATCGTGCGGCGGCCCTATACATCGCCCTTGAATTCTGGATGTTCGCGCGTTCCCTGATGATGCCAATCAGCGCAACGACCTGAATGACCGAGCGCGCCGACAACGCTCGGGTTGGGGGATAGCGTGCCAAACTTCGTACTGGATGGAGAGTTCAACCATCCGGAGACGATTGTGCAACGGCAGCTTCCCTGCGTGATTCGATTGGGCATCAGCGTGCTCGCCTGGCTAGCGGCGTCAACCAGCCAGGCGGCAACCTATTGCGTCACCAATGTCAGCGAGCTGCAGGCAGCTCTGACTGCTGCGGCAGCTTCATCGGCGGATGACGAAATCAAGGTGCGCCAAGGCCTCTACGCGGCTAACCAGCAACTCGTCTACAACAGCACGAATCCGGGCTGGGCCTTCCTCACCGGCGGCTGGATCCAGGTTGGCGATAACAATTGTGCACAGCAGAATCTGGCCGCCGCCAATACGGTGTTGACCGGCTCCGGCGTTCATCAAGTGCTCTCGATGATCTTCAATCCGCCAGGCAGCGTGCCCTCCGGCCCGCGCTATGGTCTGCAGAATCTGAGCATTCGCGATGGCTACGGCGATTCCGCAACATTTCAACGTGGCGGTGGCCTGGCCATGGCGTCGTACGCCGACATCCAGGCCGAGCTATGGCTCGACAATGTCATTGTCGCCAACAACAGCGGCTACTTCGGCGGTGGAGCCGATTTTTACGCGCGTCGCGGCCTGATCCGCATCGTCAACAGCCTGTTCATCGACAACTCGGCACCGACTACGGCATCCGGCCATTTCGCCGCGGTCTCGCTTACCGGCGACGGTCCGAATGGTGTGCTGATCGTCAACAGCACGTTTGCAAACGGCCAATGTCCTGGCCTCGGTGGACGCGGCTGCGGCATCGGCGCCGTTCTCGGTAGCGGCATGCGCATCGATATCATCAACAGCCTGTTTTTCAACAACGCCGTATCCGATGTGAACATCGAGGGTGCCGCAACAGGCGGTTTCGGCAACGGCAGCGCCTTCGCCGACTACAGCCGCATCGGAGCGGTCACCGGAAGCCTGCCATTGAGCGCGACCCATCCTTTGAGCGGAGATCCTCGTTTCGTCGATGCGCCGAACCAGGACTACCGTTTGCGTGATGATTCGCCCTTCATCAATCAGGGCCTAGGCATCATTCCGATTTATTCCTATTTCGGCTACGACCTCGCGGGCGCGCTGCGCACTCGCTTCGGCACCCTCGACGCCGGCGCCTATGAAAACCAGACCTGGGACTTCATCTTCGCCGACGGCTTCCAGTAGGTATCGCTAGCGCAATCGCCGAATCAGGTTATGCCCGCAGCAGGCAAGGTCGTGCCTTGTGCGGCGGCCACACGTGCCGCCTGGCGTTCACGTCGACGCAGCGAGATCCGCGCGAAAACCAGATAAAGCGCCGGTGTCGAGAACAAGGTCAGGCTTTGCGAGACGAGCAGACCACCGATCATCGCGATGCCGAGTGGCTGGCGCATTTCCGAGCCGACACCGAAGCCGATCGCGAGTGGAAACGCGCCGAGTATGGCGACCATCGAGGTCATCATGATCGGACGAAAGCGCACGAGACAAGCCTCGCGGATTGCCTCTATCGGTGTTTTGCCACCTTCACGCTCGGCATTCAAGGCGAAGTCGATCATCATGATCGCGTTCTTCTTGACGATGCCGATCAGCAATACGATCGCAATCACCGAGACCACCGACAACTCGGTATTCGTCACCAGCATTGCAAGCAAGGCGCCGACGCCGGCAGCCGGCAGCGTCGATAGAATCGTCACTGGATGGATCAGACTTTCGTAAAGGATGCCGAGCACAAGATAGACGGCGAGAATCGCGAACAGGATCAACAAGCCCTGCCCGGATTGCTGCTGTTCGAAGCGACGGAAATTTCCCCCGCCTTCGGCCTTGATGTCGCCCGGCATGCGCATATTGCGCACGGTCTCCTGGATCAGCAGTCCGGCTTCACCCATGCTGACGTTTTCGGCCAGATTGAAGTCGATGTCGAACACGGGGAACTGGAAATCATGACTGACGGACAAGGGCGCAATTCCTGATTCGATCCGTGTCAGTGCCGACAGCGGCACCATTGCGCCGCTGCTGGCGCGCACATACAGAGTGCTCAGCGTATCGAGCCCCGGTGTCGCTGCGGTGACCGCGTTGAGGACAACCCGATACTGGTTGAGATCGGAATAGATTGTCGAGATCTGGCGTTCGCCGAAGGCGTTGTACAAGGTGCTGTCAATGGCGCCGATCGAAACACCCAGGCGTGCTGCGGTATCGCGATCAATCACCAGATTTTGCGCCACGCTGCCTTCATCGAGGTCGGTGCTGACGCTGGTGAACTGGGGCTGCTTGCGTAGCTCGGCCGCGAGCTTGGGGGCCCACGTGACCAGATCGTCGTAGTTGCTGCCCTTGAGCGAATAACTGTAGGAGGAGTCCCCGCCACGCGGACCGCCGCCGCCGCCGATATCCTGGACTGGCCGCAGGCGCAGCTGAAGGCCTGGCAGGTTGTCGGTCTTGGCAGCGATGCGTTGCATGACTTTCGACGTCGCAACATCACGCCCTTCACCGAGTTGCTTGAGGTTGATGAAGAGACTGCCGCGATTGGTACCCGAGCGGAATCCACCGCCGCCGAGTGACGATCCGAGGCTCTCGACGGCCGGATCCGTGGCGACGATATCCGCGGCCTTGCGCTGCAATTCGACCATCGATTCATAGGAAATCGATGTGCTCGCCACCGTCGTTCCCTGGATCATGCCGGTATCCTGTTCCGGCACGAATCCGAACTTGAGAAAACCGGTCAGCCAGATTGTCAACAGCACCAGCACCAGCGGCTGCAAACTCATGGTACGCGGGTGGCGAAGGGACCAGTCGAGAAACCGCGTGTAGGTTCTCAACATCCACGCATGACCGGCATCGATACGCTGCACGAAGCGCGAAGGATTTTCTTCCTTGTGCGCCTGCAGGTAGCTGCCGCAGAGCGAGGCGGTCAAGGTCAGTGAAACGATCGCCGACATCGCGATGGCCGCCGCAATCGTCACCGCAAAAGAGTGCAGCATCATGCCCATGAAACCGCCCATGAAAAGCAGCGGCAGGAACACGGCCACCAGCGAAGCGGTGATCGAGACAATCGTGAAACCGATTTCGCGTGCACCATCGAGTGCAGCCTGCAGGCGCGTCTTGCCCATGTCGAGATGACGCACGACGTTCTCGATCACCACGATCGCATCGTCGACGACGAAGCCGATCGAAATGATCAAGGCCATCAGGGTCAGGTTGTCCAGGGTGAAATCGAATATGTACATGACGATGAACGCACTCGACAACGACAGCGGCACCGACAGGCCAGCGATAATCGTCGGCGCGATTCGACGCAGGAACAGCAGCATTGTCAGGATGACCAGGGTCATGCTGATCATCATCGTGATCTGCACTTCATGGATCGACGAACGGATCGTCGCGGTACGATCAAAAAATGGTGTCAGCTCGGCACCTGCGGGCAGCCAGCTGCGCATCAACGGCAATTGGGCGTAGATGCTGTCAACCGTATCAATGACGTTCGCCGTCGATTGCTTGGTGATCGAAATCAGGATTGAGCGCTCGCCGTTGAACCAAGCCGCCTGATTCTTGCTCTCGGCACCATCACCGACCGTGGCGATGTCACGCAGATGGATCGGCACGCCGTTCTTCACCGCAACAATGAGGTCGGCGAACTGGCTGCCTTCGGTCAGCGCGCCGTTCGCCGCGATCGTCATCGTGCGTTTGCCATCGCTCAGGAACCCCTGCGGCGAGGTCACGTTCGCCGCAGAAATGGCATTGCGTACCTGATCGGCCGAGAGGCCCATCGACGTCAATTTTCCGAGATCGACATCCACGCGCACGGCCGGCGTCGCACCGCCCGCCAGGGTGACGTCGGCGACCCCGGGCAACTGGCGCACGCGCTGTGAAAGCAATGTATCGGCCATATTGTAGAGCTCGGCCGCGGTATGCGATTTCGAAGTCAGCGAAAGCAGCAGGACCGGATCATTGTTTGGATTGGCCTTTCGATAAATCGGCGCTGTCGTCAGCCCGCTTGGCAAATCCGGCAGTGCCGCATTGATCGCGGCCTGCACATCGCGCGCCGCGCCATCAATATTCTGGTCAAAATCGAAGAACAGGATTACCGACGACCTGCCCTCCTTGCTGTTCGATCCCATCGTATCGACACCGGCAATCTGACCCATATGCCGCTCCAGCGGCGCGGCGACGGTGGTCGCCATGTTTTCCGCGCTTGCGCCCGGCTGGCTTGCTACGACGAAGATCACCGGAAATTCGAGATTGGGCAGCGACGCCACGCCCAATTGGAAATAAGCAATTACTCCGCTGACGAAGACGCCTAGTGCGAGCAGGATGGTGCCGATGGGGCGACGGATGAAGGGTCCTGAAAGATTCATCTCATTTCGCCTGCGCGGCGGGCGTACTTGTTGTCTATACGTTTATACGTCGCGCGGCATCCTTGTCCATTTGTCGCGCGCTTCTCTCCGCTCGTCGCCCCTGCCCTTCGACAGGCTCTGGACAGGCTCGGCTTTGCCGAAGCATGGGCCCAGTGACGTTGTTCGGATAGAGCACGCTCCTGCGGAGCGCGATCCAAATAAGCAGCGGCACTGGATCCCGGCCTACGCCGGGATGACGAGCGCTGGGAAGCGAGTGAAAAACCAACAGTGATGCCGCGCGACGAAGCTGCACTCACTAAGCAAAAAGCAGAGGCATTGGGCCCATGCCTCGGCGAAGCCGAGCTTGTCCAGAGTCTGTCGAAGGGCAGGGGCGACGAAAGATTGGAGATGTCGGGCGCGTTCACGCCACCCTCCCCTCGTGCGCGAGCTCCCGTCGCTCCCGACGCGCAGCAATCCAATCAGACACCCGCTCCATGTAAAGGTACAAAACGGGCGTCGTATACAAGGTGATCAACTGCGAAACCAGCAATCCACCTACAATCGAGACGCCGAGCGGCTGACGCAATTCCGAACCGATGCCGGTTCCCAACGCCAGCGGCAATGCGCCAAACATCGCAGCGAAGGTCGTCATCAAAATCGGTCTGAAACGCAGCAGCGCAGCACGGCGGATCGCCTCTTGAGCAGGCATGCCTTCGCGCTGCGCGTCGATCGCAAAGTCGATCATCATGATTGCGTTCTTCTTGACGATGCCGATCAGCAGGATGATGCCGACGATGCCATCGATCGAGAGACTGAATCCGCACAAGGTCAGCGCGAGCAAAGCACCGACACCCGCAGGCGGCAGCGTCGAGATGATCGTGATCGGATGGATGTAGCTCTC
>JBBQTY010000044.1:0-23374 GCA_038234445.1 Lysobacterales bacterium | reverse complement strand
TCAGGCCGGAGCCGCGGCGCGCGACATGCTCATCACGGCTGCAGCCAACCAGTGGGGCTTGGCGTTCGCCCAATGCAGCGCGACCGGACACGGATCGGTGGTCAACAGTGTCGACAGCCGCACGGCGACCTATGGTCAGCTTGCGGCCGCTGCCGCCCTTCTTGTTCCTCCGCTCAGTCCGGCCCTCGTTCCGGACAATCAGCTGCGTCTGATCGGCACCGCGGTGGCTCGACCTGATCTGCCGAAGAAGGTCGACGGCAGCGCGATCTTTGGTATCGATGCGATCGTGCCGAACATGCTCTTTGCGGTGATTCGTCATTGTCCAACACTGGGCGGAACCGTGTCCGGGACACCCTCCACACCACCTGGCGCGATCGCTGCGATTCCGCTCGGCAATGCGGTGGCCGTGGTCGCCAGCGATACCTGGCTCGCGATCAAGGGCGCCGAGGAATTGCAGGTCAGCTGGTCGATTCCTCCTGCGTCAGCCGCGCTCACGAGCAGCCAGATTTTCTCCGATGCTCAGCAACTGCTTGGTTCGGGAACGCCTGCGATCGCGGAGAATATCGGCAGTGTCGAATCTACGCTAGCAGGTGCCGCGCATCGCGTTGACCTGACCTACGATGTGCCGTATCTGGCTCACGCAACGCTCGAGCCGATGAACTGCACGGTGTCAGTCACCGCGACCAGTTGCGAGATCTGGGCGCCGACCCAGGCGGCCGGCTTCATTCCCGGGCTGGCCGCCTCGCTGACCGGACTGAGCCCGAATCAGATTACCTTGCATACGACGTTTCTCGGCGGTGGACTCGGCCGCAAGTTCGAGATGGACTACATTCGTCAGGCAATCCAGGTTTCCATGGCGATGGGACAGCCGGTCAAGTTGACCTGGCAGCGCGAGGAAGACTTCTGCAACGACCAGTATCGACCGATGGCGATGGTGCGCCTGCGTGCTGGCCTCGATGCCGGTGGCAATATCGTTACCTGGTGGTATCGAAATGTGTCGGCATCGATCCTGTTTCAGCGCGGTTGGATCGGGCCGAACAGTGTCGACTCGCAAGCCGTAGACGGTGCCATTGATCTCCCGTATGCCTTCGCCAGTCGTCGCGTCGAATACGTACGCCATCCCGCCACGATTCCGGTCGGTTTCTGGCGCTCGGTCGGCCACTCGATCAATGCGTTCATGGTAGAGAGTGCGATTGATGAACTTGCCTTGATCGCCGGTCAGGATCCGCTTGCATATCGTCAGCGCCTGCTCGCCGGGGATACGCGCTCACTCAATGTGCTCAACGCGGCGGCGGCCTTGGCAGGCTGGGGAACCGCGCTGCCTGCCGGTCGTGCCCGCGGCATCGCCTTTCATGCGAGCTTCGGCAGTGTGGTCGCCCAAATCGTCGAACTTTCAGGCAGTACCCCAGCGACGATCAAAGTCTGGCGCGTCGCCTGCGTTATCGACTGCGGTCGCGCGATCAACCCGGATACAGTCGAGGCGCAAATGCAGGGAGGCATCGTGCATGGCATGACCGCCGCACTCTGGGGCAAGATGACATTCCAGAGCGGTCGCCCAAGTCCACGCAATTTCAATCAGTACAAGATGATGCGGATGCGCGACATGCCGCAGATCGATGTGCAGATAATCCAGAGCGGCGCTGCGCTGGGCGGTACCGGCGAACCAGGCGTACCGCCGATCGCACCGGCCATTGCCAATGCCTACGCGGCCCTGAACGGAACGCGCTTGCGCACCTTGCCGCTGACCGGACCGCAGTCCACACAGGACAGGATCTTCAGCGACGGCTTCGAGTAGCCGCGGAAGGTGCAGGCGAGACCCGGGGCAGCCGAATTCCACGCCAACCCCGGGTCAGCTTCGTCGGGACATTGATAGCTCGAGCTTTCAAATCGAAACGTCAGATGCGCAGGATGCAGGAGTCCGCATCTGGATCGTGCATTCGTTTGGACAATTGCCTCGCACGGCGTGTGATTACCTGCCGCTATCAACAAGTTGCAGTTGGATCGCTGGATGTCTGGCAGGCTTGTTGATCCCGGAAAACTACCGTCGTGCATGCGTAAGCAAGCGGTCGCCAAGTCACCGCTCCGTCATTCTGATGGACAATATGCGGGCGGCGCGCCATGTGCCGCGTGGATACGACTTGGCGGCCCCCTTGGGATGACAGCCCTTCGACAGCCACAGCGCTCGCGCTGGACTCGATGCGGGCGAACGGCTGAAATGGATCAGAGCTTTCATTATGCGAACATTTGTACTTAGAGCGCGTGCGGCACCCACCGAAAGCCAGGCGTTGTTGGCATCCGTTGGCAAGGACGCTCATACCGAGATCCTCGCGCATACGCTGATGAATGCGATCTTTGTTGCGCAGTCGCATCGGTCGGATGTGACGGTATATCTGGTGCTGGAGAGCACCCGGGACTTCTCGCGCACGATTCGTTTCGAGGCGAATGAGATGCATGACATCGGCGGCTTTCACGAGCAGGCCCTCTTGTCGAAGGTTGCGAAAGCGCTCGATGTCTCCCGAGGCATGTGCAAGGAAGAACTACGGCCGGTGGAAACAGGCGTTACGGTGCGTACGGTCAGCTTTGAGCGGCTGGTGCAGGAACTGGCCGAGCATCATCAGCTCTTCGTGATGGACCGCAAGGGCACATCGATTCGCGAGCACGCGTTTTCCAGCAACCCCTGCTTCCTGCTGACCGACCATATTCCGATGCCGAAAAATACATTCCACAGCCTTGAACGCCTCGGTGTGAAGAAGATCACGCTGGGACCGAAAATGCTGTTTGCTTCGCAGTGCGTTGTGCTGATCCACCACGAGTTGGATCAACGCTAGATTCCGCGGCGACACGTTCGACGTTTCCCATATCGACCCAAGGTCAGGCTTCTTCGACGGGTTCCGGAACGTCGTCGGAATTGACATCTTGTTGCGCCTGCTTGGCTTTCGCGCGCGCGTGATCATCGGCATCGGCATCCAGGCCTTTTTGCTTTGCTCCGCGCTTCGGGGTGAACTGAAGGACGGTCAGTAGCGGGAAATGGTCCGATCCGATCGAAGGCAGTCGACGCAGTTGCTTCAATGTGAAATGCGCACTTAGGAACAGGTGGTCGAGTGGCCAGCGCATAAACCACCAATCGGCATGGAAGGTGTTGAACATTCCGCGGCCAACGCGTGGATCAAGCAGGCCGCTGAGCTTTCGGAACAATCGTGTCGTGGATGACCAGGCAACATCGTTCAAATCGCCACAGACGATGGTCGGCGCGCTATTTTCGGCCACGCGTTTCGCGACCATGACGAGCTCGGCATCGCGCTCGGATGATTCGTCGTTGAATTCCGGATTGGGTGGTGACGGATGCAGAAAATGTGCGCTTATCTGGCAACCCGAGCGCAAGCTGATACAGCAATGGATCGACGGAACGTTCGTTTCAACGAGATATTCCACGCTGCACTCACTCAGCGAAATTCGCGAGTAGACGTGCATGCCGTAGAGATTTTCCAGCGGACATTTGATCGTGTAAGGGTAGTCTGATTCCAGCTGATCGAGCTGTTGCTGCCACCATGCGTTCGATTCCAGCGTCAACAGGACATCCGGAGAATATTCGCATACCAGATCAAGCAGTTTCTCCGACTGACGATTGGTGCCGAGCACGTTCGAGGTCAAGATGCGCAAGGCGTTGTCTGAATCGTCTGTGCTTGGCGCTGCCTTCACCTCGACTGACACGAGCGGCGTGAACGGCGAGATCCACCAAGCCTGCCAAGCGAGACACAGCCCGCCGACAGCAAACAAAAACCAAGCGCCAATGGTGCTCCTGTCAAGCACCACCATCTCGGCAAGTAGCAATAAGAGGGAGGCGATCGCGACTTGCAAGCGCGGGAAGTCGAGCGCACGCACCCACCAAACTTCCGAGCGCGACAGAGGCAGCGCCGTCATCACGGCGAGCAGGAGCGTTGTTATCAGGCAGGCTACAAACATGCGTGCTGAAGGCTAGTGATTAAGCGCCGCTTGGATATCCTCCAACGGCGAGTTGGTGAATGTCTTGGCAATCTCCTTGATGATCCGTCGTGTTGTCTCGTTGTGAAGTTGCGGACGCAATTGCCCCAAGGTTTGCGGATCAGCCATGAGGATCAAATCCGAGAATTCCTGTTTGAGCGCAGCGGCGTTGAGGAAGTGCGCCAACTGCTTGGCAAACGTGGCCTCGTCACTGGCCTGCTCGGATTGTTCGGTCGGACGCCTTCCCGAGGGGCCGTCGTCGGCCAGATCTTTCGGCTCCAGCAATTTTTCCTGCTTGAGAGAAACGGTTGCGCCCTTCGCGATATTGTGGAATAGACGCGCTCCGGCCCCATCGGCAACGACGATCCAGGTTCCGGTAGGTATCTTCTGCATACGGCTCTCCTCATCATTGGCTGAGTACTCAGCGATCTGGTGCAGTCTTGCATGCCAGACCTGTACGCAAGGTTTTCCGGTTCGCGCGTGGGACGGTTGGACGCGTCGGCATCGGACGGAACGGGCGCTGCGGTTGGAACTATCAATATGTTCTACGCCGCCGGGGTGGGCGGATTCATCTCCGCTCAAGAAAGTATCCATGGGACTGCGCTAGGGTTCGCCAAATGGCAACAATCAGAGCAAGATCATTCGTACGCGATTTTCCCGCACCGGTTTATACCGTTCAAGCAGCGAGGAAACGCTTCGTGAATGCGTAAGAAGTTGGGAGATCTTCAATGAAAGCCATTTGCTTGCTGACGATGACCTTGTTGATTGCCGCGTGCGCCAGTACGCCGTCCGCGCTGACCTCTGCCGCAGATTCGACCCACGCCGATTTATCCGGCTATCGATCGTATCGCTGGATCGACAAGCCGCTCGAGAGTTCAGTTCTGGGCAGAGATCGCGTTGTAGCTGACATCGATACGAAACTTCATTCCAAAGGCTGGCTAGAATCCGAAGATGCTGATGTCAGCCTGGTCGCCAAGGTGGATACTCGCGAGAAGAAATCAACCAAAACCTTCTACAGTCAGGGTTCAAGCCGAGGCTGGGGCCTGCGTCCCTTCAGTAGTGGGCGCGTTGATTCAGTCATGCCGCCCACTACAACGGTGCACATAGACACAATTGGCATCTTGACCATTGAAGTACTTGATGCGAAGACACATCAGCCCGTGTGGCGTGGTACCTCCGAGGTCAAGATCCCGGAGTCTCCAGGAAAACTGAAACCTGCCATTGACGCAGGAATCGAAAAGTTGCTTTCGAGGTTTCCGACGGTATCGAATGGGAGCGGCTGAAACGCTCATTCATTCGACCAAGGTTACCCATCCAGGTGACCTGGTGTAACTAACAACGCGGTTTAAGCCACGTTGACACGCCACTATTCATTCGCTCGTCGCCCGAAATGATTCGTCAATTCGCAAAGCGGGTAGCAACTCGATGTTCTGCGGGTGGGATAAACGCTCGATGTGCGAGCGAGGCCTTCGCTACCTGCTGACTCTGCTGCGACCATCAAAAATGCTCCGATGCGAACGCCAGATTAAGTTCGCCGGACTACTCGCTCCCGACGATGGGTTGCTGCCAGTCGCTCGTGAGCACGAGCCGAAATTCTTGGTAGTCCTGGGCACTGAGCTGCAAATGCTGTACGTCGGTCGACGTATCGATCAGCACAGAGCCGGTGGTCTCCTGCATTTCCTCGGCAAGCCGTTCGATCACAAAACGATCCAGCAGCCAGCGGAATACACGCGCGAAATCCGGACAAGCGCCATTCTTCGACAGGCTTTCGGTGCCCTCTTCCTGTGTCGTCCAAATGTAGGCTCCTTTGTCGCCACAGGCTTTGGTCGGCGGCGGCCGATAGAGAAGGCCGCCCAAGCCATCTCCCACTTCGGTGTACAACAACGTGCTCGCTTTCAGCAACTCAATCATCCCGGGAGAGTAGCTGTCGATCAGGTCGGCTTCTTCTGTTTCCCAGTCCTTTCGCATTGTTGTGTAGCTGTCCGCGATTGATTCGACGGAGGTCATGGTGTTGTCCCCCTCGTGAATTGCACCGATCGTGGTCAACAGGGATACAAGTTCGGAAGGCAGCGCGTAGCCCAGGCGTTTCTGCGCGTTTTCGATATCGGCATGGCTTGCTGGCTTGCTGCCGTCGAGATCGAAGCTCTGCAGATTGTGTTGGTTGGCGAATTGCCGAGCCGACGTGATGAAGGCGGCGACGCGTTGGCCAAAAGGTTTCCTGAGGATCTTCAGTTGGCGGGTGGCAGGTTCAAGATCGATCAGATCAAACGAAGTTTTGACTTTGCGAGTTGTGCGCGCACCGTTCTCTCCGTCCTGTGAGCTGTATTTTCCCACGACGACAATCGAGTTGATCGAAGTTGCTGCGCTGAATTGGCAAGGCGTCCCTTTCCCCACGGCATCGTCGCCAGCCTGGCGTGTGATCCTGCATTGCTCGTGGCCGCCGACGACGATCAACAAATCAGCAGACTCTGCGCCGTTAAAGAGGGCCTCGATTTCGTAAGTAGCTGCCGATGACGCGCACGGAAGACACAATGCAATCAGTGCCAAGCGCGTTGCGAACTTCGAGGAACGAAATATGGCTTGAGCGGTTAAGGACATGTGTCGAGATTTCCAGACCTATTGGTAGTTCAGAACAAACGCGGTTCAACGTGAAGGGTGGACAACGGCTCACTTGGGAATGGAGTCTTCCGTCGTGGATTGATCGAGTTCATCGAGCCGCTCGAATACGAGATGGAGCGAATGCGCGCGACCGTCCAAATCCCGACGACGGTCACAGCCTGTTCTCGATCAGGATCCACCCTTGAGATACGGATCGCGCGAAATGGCGTCCATATCCAAATCGCTGATCGTCGACATGACGAGTGAGAGGACGTAACGGACAATGACCATCAACGTTGAAAGCAAGACGCCGACATCAATTTTCAAGCCTTCCAATTCAAGGCCTGAAAGAATTGGCTTTCCGATGAAAAATGTGACAAATACCATGAAAAACAGCGCAAGGAAGGTCGTTGCACCTTCTGCCAGCTTGCTCTTTGCCCAAGTTTTACGAGGGTTGGCTGAGTGCAACGCGGTGTGCATCGAAACTGCCAGGCTCAGAACAAGATAGCCCACTGCCCAAGCGGAATCGCGGATACCGACATCGCGCAGCTCGATGAGGCCGGCGACCATGCTGTGCTGATTACCGCCGCGAGCGACGCCGTAACCGACCAGGATAAAGAAGAATACGAAGGCAAGTCCGGCACAAAGTTTCAACATGTCCAAGGCATGAGTCAAGACACCGCGCCCCGGATATAGCGGTATGGTAGCCAGGGTCAGCAGCACCAGTTCAGCCACCAACAGCAATTGTAGAAAAACATAGGGCAAGCCACCCCAGATGGTGCCGATCAGCAGAAAGACATGCGAGATGGCAGTGCGCATCGCGGTGCGCGGAGAAACGCCACGCAATGCCTTGATCAAATTATTGCCCATGCAAAGTTCTCAGGTTATCCGCATCGCGTTATCCGAATCGTTTCACAGCGAATTGATCCGGTTTTGAACTATCGTCAGCGCAAGTGTGGCAGGCCATTTCTTGGACGTGAAGACATCAACGCCTGGCTGCTTCGACGATTCGTCAGGTTTCAACCACCCCGGCTCGACGTCGTGAACGCGTGAAGCCTTCAGTCGCGAAGATCGCCAAAGCAAGCCAGATCAAAGCGAACCCGATCATGCGTTCGCTACCAAACGGCTCGCCGAAAACCAGCACGCCGCAGAGCAGTTGCAGGGTCGGCGCGATATACTGCATCAAGCCAACCATCGTGAACGGAATGCGGCGTACCGCATCGGCGTAGGCGATCAACGGGATCGCAGTCAGCGCGCCACCGAGTATCAAAAGTCCGTCGGCGAGCATTCCCCAGCCGCCTGTTGTGGATGATGCAAAGAAGCCACCCTGGCCATGCATCTCCGTCCAGACCATGAATCCGAGTGCCGGAAGGATCAGGTACAAGCTTTCCACACCGAGACCGCGCACCGGAGGAACAGCCGCGATCTTGCGGATCAAACCGTACATGCCGAACGAGCAGGCTAGTGCAACCGCGATCCAGGGAAAGCTGCCGTAGTTGAGCGTGAGCCACAACACGCCGGCCGCCGCAATCGCCACCGATACCCATTGCACACGATTCAGGCGCTCGCCAAGCAAGGCGACGCCGAGCACCACATTGAGCAGCGGATTGATGAAGTAACCGAGACTGGTTTCGACGACATGGCCCGCGTTCACGGCCCAGATGTAAAGCCCCCAGTTGAATGCGATGAACATGCCCGATAGCGCAAGCATCCAGATTGCACGCGGTTGCTGCAGCGTTTCACGCAACCAGTTACGTCCATAGCGCCAAGTCAGCCAGCCAACGACAAGCAAGGTGCTCCAGACGATGCGGTGGGCAATGATCTGCATCGACGGCACGGCTTTCAGCAAATGCCAGTAAAGCGGCATCAGTCCCCACAGGACGAACGCGGCGATGGCGGCAATCAGGCCGCGGCGATCAATCGGCTGGGTGGTCAGGATGCGTTCTCCTAGTCGCGGCGCTCGGCAATTGGCGATCATGCCTCACATTCGAGCGACGGCGGGGTAGTTGTCGACGAATGATACTCACCGCATGAGGCTGCGCTTTCACTGAATGCTTTTGGGTATTCACTCGCTACTGGATCAGAGCCGGGATTTTTTTCGACGCCGGTTTTGATTTTTCGCAACCTGCTTTCGGCGCTCTCCCGATCCGTCGAAAAGGAACCGTCTCCCGCATTGCTTCTGCGTGCGCGTCTTGATCTTGCTCGGGAACTCCCTGACTCTGCTGAAAGACTGCAAGGGGCCGGAAAGACGTTCCGCCAATCTATTCCGGTCAGGTGATGGCGGCAATGAGGAAAAGCCTAAGAAACGGACATTGAGCGAGCGCCGTAGCTTGCCGTTCGCCGTTGTCGCGCGGCTTCCTGATCAACTCGACATGGGAGCCAGTTTGCGCAACACGTCCGGGCGCAGGTCGCTGAAGATGAAGATCGCGGTCACCGCGATCGCAAGAAATGCGAGAGCAAAACTTCCGAAATCACCGGCATATCCGGACAGGATGAAGATGACTCCGGCGGTCAGGACCAGCGCGAAGATCTTGGGTTGATCCCGTTGCTTGCGTGATTCCTCACTGGCACCGGAGGCGAGATCGTCGCAGTACCGACGGTAAAGCGAAGGCGCCGTCGAAACGATCATCAACGCAGCTGAAGCGAACAGGGAGCGATCGAACACGGATTCGGTTCCGAACGAGGCCAGCACAGCGATGACCCAGCCGAACATCGCAGTCAGGATCAGACTGCCGACCACGGCAATGGCAATCGAAAAGACCCATCCCGCCACCATATCCATCCGATTCGGACTCGGGCCAACTTCCTGCCGCGTCGAAACGGTTATTCCGACCATGCCGATCGAGACGATGCTGAAGCAGGTGTTGAACACGCTGAGCAGCAGGAACTGCGCGGCTGACCAACCGAGAAAGAGCACACCGAACAACGGGATCAGATGCCGCGCAAGGATTCCGGCGGTTTGTGCTTTCGTCAGAACCTGTTTTGGCGGTGGTTCCCAATGCGGGTTTTTCTTGCGAACCTTTTTCATCGCCGCTCCGTCATTCGACGCCCCACATCAATGGTCGCTCAAGTCGTCGAGGTGGAGTAGGGTCGGGGCAAATGAATTTTCTCCCGGGAGATCGAAGATCAGCGCAACTCGGAATTGTTCTGCGAGGTCCCCGTAGGAGGAAATTCGCTTATTTCCACGAGTGCGTAGTCAGGAATGCCGGAGAAAAAATGGATTCCGGCCGAGCCACCTGGGTGAAAACGCGTCAGACGATCCGTTGTCGGTGATTCGCTGCGCATGACGAGTGCTTGACTTGAGTTCACCTGGGCGTGAGCGCTCGGTGAATTGACCCTGCGAAAACCTGCTCAGATGTATTCCTCGACCAAGGAGACACCCCTGTTTGTTCGGATGCGACTGCGCCAAGTTCAAGAGGCGTTTTTGTGTCGTGCGGGATCTGCACTTGGCCACGATTACCAGCTTGGCTTGTGGATGTGCCGCACCTGTATAAGCCAGCATTAACTCTTGTTTTTAATGGCGACCCCGAGAGGATTTGAACCTCTGACCTTCCCCTTAGGAGGGGGACGCTCTATCCAGCTGAGCTACGGGGCCGCAGGGAATGCGTGCAGCCGCGGATTGTCACACATGACTCCGCGAATTCCGAGTTGTCTGGCGCAGTGGCTCGCTTCGGAATAGCGTTGCTCGGCGGTGATCAAATGAGCGTATGCGTGCCTTTCATCAGCGACCAGTGGCCCAGGAACGGGCAGAAGAACGCGTTTTCCCTATTGGCGACGAGCTTGCTGACGGCGAATGCCGAGGAGGTTTTCTCGCCAGCGCCGATGACATGGGTATGGGTGATGACGCGCACGTCGTCGTTCGTTCGTGGTGTGCGCGTCGAAACACGACCGAACGTTGTAGCGACGGATCGCCATTCAGACGCTGGCCCGCCAGACAAATCAACGGTCGGCGGTTGGCGGCAGGTTGCCGCGGCATTCAGTGCCGCGGTTGCACGCGCAGGTTGAACGAGAGCACGACGTCGGTGGTGTGCAGGGCAGGCAGATCTTCACCAAGGGTGGCCTGGAATTCGGTGCTGTCGCCGAAGCGGCGACTCAGACCGATGTTCAATTGGTTGCTGGCACTGCCGAGGAAATCCGGAAGATCGCGGTACAGCGCGCCATGCGCATCGGTTTGAAGAAGCGCGCTCCATTTTTCGCCGAGATGATAACGCAGCAGCGCGCTGGCGAATCGAACCTGGTTGCGGGCCCGATCGCCGAGCAAGTTGTTGTTGTTCTGCACAAGTACACCCGCGCGCGCAGCGAAGACCAGCCGATCACCGAGCGCGAACAGGGTGAAGCCGGAAAGCGAGACGTCGGTGCTTTCGCTATCACTGAGGCTGGAGCGACTACCGGTCGCCAGTTTGCTGCCAAGTGAGATGCCGACAGTCCCATGATTGTCGAGCTGCCAGCTACGGGTCAGGTCGATGAGCAACGGACCGGTACCTGAGTGGCTCCGGTCCAGCGAATACAGCGTTTCATCTCCGCTGCGCACACGGATCGTTGGTGCCCGCGTGCCGAGGAGTCCGCGATCGCCATTGTCGAGTCCAAACGCGCTATGGAAGCGTTCAACCGGTCCGTCGAGGAATCCGCTGCCTATCCAGAGATGACTGATCGACGCGCGCAGGCTCCAGTGATCATCAAAGGCGTAGGCCGCGCTGAACCGCGTTTCGTGTGTTTCGGCGTCGAACAGCAGCGAGGAGTCGCCACGGAACTGTTCGAGTTCGGTATTGGCGAAATTGAAGGTGGCATCAAACTGCCAGCGTCTTGAAATCGGGAGTGCGGGGGCGAGTGGCAGGCCGGTGGCGAGCGTGAACGGATTCTGGTCGCGGGTTTGCAGCCAGCCGGGCTGAAGTTCACTGGCGAGCGTCAATTGAGTGCCCGCGGCGAGTAGCACAAGCCCGGCAAGCCATTGAGAAAGGTTCGAGAATAGGGTTCTATCCAACTGATTTTCCTGAAATTTCCTCAGAAAGGTGATTACATCCGGAACACACCAAATCGGCCCTGCTCAATCGGCGCATTGAGCGAGGCCGATATCGCCAGGCCGAGCACACGACGCGTGTCTACCGGATCAATGATGCCGTCATCCCAGAGCCTGGCGCTCGCATAGTAGGGATGTCCCTGGCGCTCGTATTGCTCGCGAATCGGGTTTTTGAAAGTGGCTTCCTCATCGGCCGACCAGGTCTTGCCGGCGCCTTCAAGGCCGTCTCGTTTGACTGTTGCGAGTACGCTCGCGGCCTGCTCGCCACCCATCACACTGATGCGCGAGTTCGGCCACATCCAGAGGAAGCGTGCGCCATACGAGCGACCGCACATTGCATAATTTCCCGCACCAAAGCTGCCGCCGATGACGACCGTAAACTTTGGGACATGTGAACAGGCGACCGCGGTGACCATCTTGGCGCCGTCTTTTGCGATGCCGGCGTTCTCGTATTTGCGACCGACCATGAAGCCGGTGATGTTCTGCAGGAAAACCAGCGGGATATTGCGCTGATTGCAGAGTTCGATGAAGTGCGCGCCCTTGAGTGCCGATTCGGCGAACAGGATGCCGTTGTTGGCAACGATACCGACCGGATAGCCGTGGATATGGGCGAATCCGGTGATCAGGGTTTTCGCGTAGCGGGCCTTGAATTCGGTGAACTCCGAGCCATCGACGATTCGTGCGATCAGTTCGCGGATATCGAACGGGATGCGCGTTTCGCGCGGCACGACGCCGTAGATTTCTTCCGCCGAGTACGCAGGTTCGCGCGGTTCGATCAGCGCCAGTGGCATGGATTTTTTTCGATTGAGATTGCTAATCAGGTCGCGAGCGATCGCCAGCGCGTGCGTATCGCTCTCGGCGAAATGATCGGCGACGCCTGAAATGGAGGTGTGCACATCGGCACCGCCGAGGGATTCCGCGTCGACGATCTCTCCCGTTGCGGCTTTCACGAGTGGCGGGCCTCCGAGGAAGATCGTGCCTTGTTCCTTTACGATGATGGTTTCATCACTCATCGCCGGAACGTACGCGCCGCCTGCGGTGCACGATCCCATGACCACCGCGATCTGGGCAATGCCGAGCGCGCTCATGCGTGCCTGGTTGTAGAAAATTCGGCCGAAGTGCTCCTTGTCCGGAAACACTTCATCCTGCAACGGCAGAAAGGCACCGCCCGAATCGACCAGATAGATGCAAGGGAGGCGGTTCTCGAGCGCCACTTCCTGGGCGCGCAGATGCTTTTTCACGGTCATCGGAAAATAGGTACCGCCCTTGACTGTCGCATCATTGGCAACGATCAACACTTCCTGTCCGTTGACTCGACCAATGCCCGTGATGACGCCCGCGCAGGGCGCGGCGGCGTCGTACATGCCGTGCGCGGCGAGTGGCGACAGTTCAAGAAACGGAGAGCCCGGATCGAGCAGTGCGCGAATACGTTCGCGCGGTAGCAGTTTGCCGCGCTCGGTGTGCTTGTTGCGCGCCTTCTCACCGCCACCCAGCGCTGTCAGGCGCAGTTGGTGCTTGAGGTCGTCGACGAGTCCGCGCAAGTGCTCGGCGTTGGCGATGAAATCGGGAGAGCGAGGATCGATCTGGGATTGGATGCGGGGCATATCAGTCGCACTTTGAAATTAACCGATGGATCACATCATAGCGGGTCGCGATTTGCCAACTCGCGGTCCGCAAACGAAACCGGCCGCACAAGGCGGCCGGCAACGCGCGTTACTGGAACCAGGATCAATGCTTTGCAGCATCGTCCTTCTTTTCTTCCATCGCTTCTTTCTTTTCTTCAACTGCAGTCTTGGCCTTGTCGGCAGCATCGCCCACGGCGGCGGCGGCGTCAGCTGCAGTGTCCTTGGCGGCATCGGCTGCGTTGCTGGCTGCTTCCATCGTGGCGGCGGCCGTGGTGTCCATTGCGGCCTTGGTTGCTTCGGCAGCTTTCGTCGCAGCCATGGCTGCGTCGTCGGCAGCCTTCTGCGTCGCTACGGCGGCTTCCTGGGCGGCCTTGGTTGCAGCGTCGGCAGCCTGCTGCGCATCTTTCTGCGAGTTGTCGCATGCAGCCAAGCCCAAGCTCAGTACCGAAGCCAGAAGAATATGGGTAATTTTCATGGTGTCCCCTCAAATTTAAGCAGCGTTTCAGGGTGTTCGGAGCACTGCCCGCTGCATTGGCAGTGTCCGTCATCAGGCACACAACTGCCTGCGAAATCGATTGGATCAGAAACTGGACGCACTACTCTAATCCGGCAAATGGAAAGAAATCGTTATGCGAGTTCAACGGCGATCGCAGTGGCCTCGCCACCGCCGATACACAGACTGGCAACGCCACGCTTGCCGCCGCGGGTCTTCAGCGCATTGATCAGGGTAACCACAAGGCGCGCACCCGAAGCACCGATCGGATGACCCAAGGCGCAGGCGCCGCCATTGACGTTGACCTTTTCGTGCGGAATGCCCAACTCGCGGATCGGCGTCATCGCGACCACGGCGAACGCCTCGTTGATCTCGAACAGATCGACATCCTCGACCTTCCAGCCCACCTGCTTGAGCAAGCGCTCAATTGCGCCTACTGGCGCCGTCGTGAACCACTCCGGCTCCTGCGCATTGGTCGCATGACCGACGATGGTTGCCAGTGGCTTGAGTCCGCGCTTGCTTGCTTCATCGGCCGACATCACGACCGTTGCCGCAGCACCATCGGAAATGCTGGATGAGCTGGCCGCCGTGACCGTGCCGCCATCTTTGCGGAAGGCCGGCTTGAGCGTGGGGATCTTGCTGATATCGGATTTGCCGGGCTGCTCGTCGGTGGCGAATTCGACGTCACCCTTGCGCGTCGACACGACGACTGGGACGATCTCGTCGGCAAAGGCACCTGAAGCGATCGCTGCCTGCGCCCGCTTGACCGATTCGATCGCGAAAGCGTCCTGCTCTTCACGCGTGAACGAATATTTGTCGGCGGTCGCTTCGGCGAAGACGCCCATCGACTGACCGTCGTAAGGGTTGGTCAATCCATCCCAGGCCATGTGGTCAACCGCGTTGAAATTGCCGTAGCGATTGCCGGTCCGCGAATTCGGCAGCAGGTGAGGAGCGTTGGTCATTGATTCCATGCCGCCAGCGACCACGATGCTGGCCGAACCGGCCTTGATCAGGTCGTGCGCGAGCATGATTGCCTTCATGCCCGAACCGCAGACCTTGTTGATCGTGGTGCAGCCAGCGGACTTCGGCAGGCCGGCGGCGATCGCTGCCTGACGCGCCGGTGCCTGACCGAGATTGGCCGGCAACACGCAGCCCATAATCACTTCCGAGATATCGGATGCCGGAACACCGGATTGATCAATGGCGGCCTTGATGGCGGTGGCGCCTAGTGTGGTGGTCGGAACGCCAGTGAACTGGCCGAGGAAGGAGCCGATAGCGGTGCGCTTGGCGCCGACGATGACAATGCCGGACATGGGAATTCTCCGTTGGAAGTGAAGGCGTCGACAGGATGGCTGCCGAGCCAAGGTTAGCAGTCGATTATTGCATGATGTTCAGCGTGCGGCTGGCAGGATGTTCCCTCTGGCACTTGAATCCTGCCCTAAATCGGGCAAGTCTGAGCCAAATCGAGATGGGGAGACATCATGCGATTTTCCAGTGCGTTCATCGTCTGCTGTTTCGCTGGCACCGCTTCTGCTGCAACCATCAACGTGACCACGCCGGATGATGTGATTGCCGAGAATGGACAGTGCAGCCTTCGCGAGGCCATCACCGCGGCGAATACGGATAGCGCCTTCATGGGGTGTACGCCAGGCAGTGGCGCCGACGAAATCATGCTTGCTGCCTTGGAATATCGCCTCGATATTGCAGGCGCTGGCGAGAACGCAAACCTTAGCGGTGACCTCGATATCCGCAGCGACATGATCATCCGTGGCGCAGGTGCTGATGTCACCCGAATTCGCGGCGACCGCGACGATCGGGTTTTTGATATAGCCACTCCGGCAACCACCGTGCTCGTCGAAGGTGTGACGATTCGCAACGGCGCGGGAACGTTCGGCGGTGGCATTTTCAATGATGTCGGCGTCAGTCTGCGCGTAGAGAATTGTTCGCTCACCGGAAATGCGACGACGCAAGGCGGAGGCATCGCCTCACTCGGAGCGCTTGAAGTCGTCAACTCGGTTTTTCACGCCAACGCTGCGACAAGTGGCGGGGGCATTTGGTCCGGCGGCGGCGGAACCACCACATTGCGAAACGTCACATTTGACTCAAACACGAGTCTGGAATCGGGTTCCGCAGCCTCATTCAACGCGGATGCGACGCTCAACAACATAACGGTCAGTCAAAATATTGCCGATAGCGATTTCGATGACATAGGCGATGGCGCGCTGGAAATCAACGCGGTGGTTCGCATTTCAAATTCAATCGTTGCGCGGAATCTTGATCTCAGCATTGGCGGCAGTGGCTTGGTCAGCCCCGATTGTGCCGTTGGCGTAAGCGGCGCTTTTGATTCGGATGGACACAACCTGATCGGCGTCCTCGGAAACGCCTGCGCGCTGTCGACGGCCGGCGTTGGCGACAAGAGCGGCACGGCGGCCCAGCCCTTGAATCCTTTGTTACAGCCTTTCGCGGTGTATGGCGGAACCGTCGAAGTATTCTTGCCGAAGGCGATCAGCCCGGCCGTTGAAGCGGGAAGTCCACTCGCTGTGGGCATGTCCGGTGCTTGCGAGGCCACTGATGCGCGGGGCATCAGCCGACCGCAGGCGACGCGCTGCGATATTGGAGCTGCGGAACTCGATGACCTCATTTTCCGCGACGGTTTCGATCCGCCATTGCCCTGAGTGCGGCGCATGCGCATCATCGGTGCATGACCGAAACGACTCGAACGGTGCTGCAGCTCAGCATCCAGCAAGCACGCAACCTGCATCTCGAAGCGCAAGGGCTGTTGCGCAAACCCAAAGTCAAATCGCAGCGCGGCGACTTGATCGCTGCGATCGAGCGCATGCAGCTGCTGCAGATCGACACGATCCATGTCGTTGCGCGCAGTCCGTATCTGGTGCTGTTCTCGCGGCTCGGAAACTATCCTGCCGATTGGCTTGACGAAGCATTGGAGCGCGGTGAGATCTTCGAGTGCTGGTCGCACGAGGCCTGTTTTGTGCCGACGAAAGCATTCGATTTGCATCGCGCGCACAAGGAATGCGGCGGCCGCGACAATCACTGGGCCAGCAAGAACGCGGCGCGTATACACGGCGCGCAGCGCAAGGGCATGGATGGCGTACTCGAGCGCATTCGCGAGCACGGCCCGGCCAAGGCTTCGGACTTCGAGCCCACTCAGCGCGTGAAGAGCGGTTGGTGGGGCTGGAAGGATGAGAAGCGCTGGCTGGAGGCCTTGTTTGAACGCGGTGAGCTCATGATCATCAGACGCGACCGATTCCAGCGTGTCTACGATCTCAGCGCCCGTGTCATGGCACAAATGGGTGTCGCACCAGTAGCGAAGAAATTGGATGAGGCCGAGGTGTCGCGCACGCTGTTGCTCAATGCGGTCAAGGCGCTCGGCATCACCCAGGCGCGCTGGATTGCTGACTACTATCGGACAAAACCCCGCTACAAGGATGCCGATATGGATGACCTGGTCGATTCGGGCGAGCTGATTCGGATCGAAGTGCGCGGTTGGGAGAATCCGGCTTACGTCCATCACGCGTACGCAGATTCGTTGCAACGGGCAATGTCTGGCAAGTTGCGGGCCACGCATACGACAGTGCTGTCGCCATTTGATCCTGTCGTCTGGGATCGTGAGCGTGCCAGCTGCATGTTTGGATTCGACTACACGATCGAGTGTTATGTGCCTGAGCCGAAGCGGCGTTTTGGCTATTTCGTTTTGCCGATCCTCGATCGCGGCGCGATCATTGGCCGCCTTGATGCCAAGGCGCATCGCTCTGAAGGGCAGTTCGAGGTCAAGAGCATTTATCTTGAGCCCGGTGTTGAAGCGGACCAGAAACGAATCGATGCGATTGCCGGCGCCATCCAAGCTTGCGCTGATTGGCACGGAACGCCAGACGTTTTGGTTCGTCGTAGCGACCCTGCTTCACTCGCCGTTGCGCTTCGCCGGGCTTTGCGATCGAAGTAGCGGTCACTCCGATCGGATTTTTCTCTTTTAGATCCTCGGGCGATGCTTTTGGCAGGCGAGCCCGACGCCGCCCACAGCATCAACATCCGCCACTGCGTTTCCCTCGGCCGCCCGCTCTGCGATCATGGGCGACCACCCGAAGCTCGCAGCGAACCCTTCATGGATTTTGACCACGGCATCACGGCCATCGACACCGGGTTTCATCGTCCGCTGTTTGATGCCAGCCACCTGATCATCGAGCGTGACCGCGCGGCCTTCGTTGATGTCGGCACCAACTACTCGATTCCCGGTCTGCTTGCAGAGCTCGACAGCAAAGGCATTCGCCGCGAGAACGTCGATTACGTCTTCGTTACCCACGTTCATCTTGACCATGCCGGTGGCGCTGGCGAGATTCTTCGTCAGTTGCCGAACGCAAAACTTGCCGTGCATCCGCGCGGTGCGCCGCACATGATCAATCCCGCGCGTTTGGTTGCCAGCGCGTCATCGGTGTATGGCGCCGAGGAAGTGCAACGCACCTATGGCGAGCTCGTGCCGGTTCCAGCCGAGCGCGTTGTCGAGATACGCGACGAAACGATGGTCGATTTCGCCGGTCGTTCGCTGCGTTGCCTCGATACGCCCGGACATGCCCGCCATCACTATTCGATCTGGGACGAACGCAGCCGCTCATTCTTTCCTGGCGATACCTTCGGCTTGTCCTATCGCGAATTCGATACGGGGCACGGTGCCTTTATCCTGCCAACAACCACGCCGGTGCAGTTCGATCCGGTGGCATTGAAGGGTTCGATCGCGCGCATGCTGATGTTCAAGCCCGAGGCGATGTTCCTGACCCACTACAGTCGAGTGACCGCTGTCGCCCGCCTGGGCCGTGACCTGTTCGCGCAGATTGACGCGATGGTTGCGATTGCCGAGTCGAGTGCGGGGCAACCGCAGCGCCACGAATTCATCAAGGAAAAGCTCGCGGGGTTGTACCTCGAGCGAGCCGTGAAACATGGTTGCGTGATGTCTCGTGAGCGCATGAGTGAACTGCTGTCCTCGGACATCGAGCTCAATGCGCAGGGGTTGGAGATCTGGTTGGATCACGGGCGTCGTTGATGGGTAGCACTTCGCCGATTGGCACGAAGGCTCGCCCCTGAAGGGGCTCCTACGGGAGCGACCAACCAGCATTTAGGTAGGAGCCCCTTCAGGGGTGAGCTCTCGATCCGAATTAAAGCGAGTGGGGCCATTCCACTTCGCCGCTGACGACGGTCTGCGTCTGCCCACCGACCCAGACCGTGGCATCGGCATCGATGCGCAGGACCAGCTCGGCATCGTGGCCGATTTCGCGACCTTGGCTGACGGTATAGCCGCGCGCCAGCGCTCCTTCGGGTTCGGCATGCGCGATGTACGCCGCGACGAGTCCGTTCGCCGCTCCTGAGGCGGGATCTTCGACAATGCCGACACCGGCCGGAAACGCACGCAACACGACATCGTGTCCAGGCTCGTCGCTGCGTGCGAACGCGCACAAACCGAGGCTATCGCTGTCGAGGGCAATCTTTCGGATCGATGCGTGATCCGGGTGCCAGGCGCGCAACGCCTGTGCATCGGCAAACTCGGCCAACCACCAGCGTCGGCCGCCTTCTACAAAAGCCGGAGGCAGCTTGCCTAGCCTGACCTTCCTCAGAGTCGATTCGAGAAGGTTTCCTGGTTCAATTCCGGTCTTGAGGACACTGGCTTTTGGCGCCTGGATAAAAAGCCGCCGCTCGGATTTTTCACCCTCGATGCGGATTGGCAACAGCCCGGCCTGACATTCTTGGATCAACAGATCATCGCGTGGTTGGGCAAAGCCTGACAACAGCGCGACATGCGCACTGCCGATCGATGGATGCCCCGCAAACGCGATCTCGCGAGTGGGTGTGAAGATACGTAGCCGGTAACTGGCTTCATCTGTCGTTGGACGCAACAGAAACGTTGTTTCGACGATGTCAGTCCATTGTGCGAAAAGCTGCATCGCGCGGTCGCTCCAGTCGTCAGCACCGACCACAACGCCTAGCGGATTGCCGCCTCCCGGGCGACGCGTAAATACATCAAGCTGGAAGAAGCGATGGGATGGCATGATTGCGCGGAAAGTCGGATTCAGGGACATGGGAAGTATCGGTTGATCGCGCGCTATCGAAGGTTGGTCGATGCCGTCACGATCAGGCTCAAGCTTGCCACGTCTGCCATCGAACCGACATGCTGCGTCCACTTTCTCAATTCGAAACTTTCGCCTGGAATTCAGATGATCACCGTTCACCACCTCAATAATTCCCGTTCCCAACGTGTTCTCTGGCTGCTGGAGGAACTCGGCGCGGACTACAAGGTGATTCGCTATGAGCGAGATGCCAAGACCATGTTGGCACCGCCCGAGCTACGCAAGGTGCACCCGCTCGGCAAATCGCCAGTGATCACCGAGGGCGATGTGACGGTCGCGGAATCGGGCGCCATCGTCGAATATCTGGTCGATCGTCACGGCGATGGCACGCTGAAACCGGCGCATCGAACTGCCGAACAATTGCGCTACACCTATTGGCTGCACTACGCTGAAGGTTCGGCGATGACGCCGCTGTTGCTGAGCCTCGTCTTCTCGCGCATTCCGACGCAGCCGATGCCATTTTTCGTACGCCCGGTCGCCAAGGGCATTGCTACGAAGGTGCTGACCAATTTCATCGATCCACAACTCAAGCAGCATCGCGACTTTCTCGAAGGTGAACTCAAGGATCGGGAATGGTTTGCCGGCAAGGATTTCAGTGCCGCCGATATTCAATTGAGCTTTGTCGTCGAGGCGTTCTCAGCACGTGGGGGACTTGGTCAAGGTCACCCGCGATTGCAGGATTGGCTCGCACGCATCCATGCGCGACCGGCTTACCAGCGCGCCTTGGAACGAGGCGGTCCTTACGAGCTGCTGCGTTAGCCCGGACTATTCATGAAATACACAAGCCCTCACTTGTCCCTTGAATCCACACGGCTTCTCGCTCAGTCGGCGATCGAGCCCGCTATCGTCTCAATCGCGAAAAGCCGTGTGAATCCAATGGCCTGCGCGATCATCGCGCGTATTCATGAATAGTCCGGGCTAGCAGGCTGTTGAATTTCGCTCAGGCGAATGCAAGACAAGACGAAGCCTGTCGAGAATGCGCGGTTTACATTCGGTAAATGAGCATTTTGAGGCATGTTTTCTGTCGTATCCTGCCGACTGAGTTGAATTTCAACAGAATGCCAGGCATTCGAAAGCAAGGTTTCAGGGGAAGACACAGGTGACAGCGAACGAATTCTGGCCGGCCTTGGCTGCGCCGTTGCTCAATGGCATTGCGCTACTGCTGGCGCTGGGCTTTCGCCGCAACCGCGCATTCATGGTGCTGGCGATCGTCTCTTGCGCGTCGCTGGGCTTGGCCGGTTTTGGTTCGGCGCTGTTGTTCGAGCGGGGCATCGAGGCCTTTCGCATGTTCGCACCATGCTTGCTGCTGGCGGCGGCAGCGATGCCCGAGCGTCGGTTGCTCGCACGTCGGAATCTTCTGCTGCTCAGTTTGCTTGGGCTGGCAGTCTGGCTGACGTTGTCCGCACCTGCGCATATCTGGCCCGGTCTGCGCGATGCATTTCCACTGGGTTGGCTGCCATGGCGCAGCGGTTCGATCGCGGCGTCCATTGTGCTGATTGCGGCAGCGGTATGTGTGGTGCGCTGGATTCTGCTGCGCGCGCCGATGGAGGCGGCGCTTGCTTTCATTCTCGTTCTCGCCGCCATCGCACTGCTGCCGGTGACGCGCATCGGCGGCGCCAGCGAATTGTTGGCAATCAGCGGCGTGATTGCGATTGCGGCAATCCTGTTTGCGTCGTACCGCATGGCCTTCGTCGACGGGCTGGCCGGTTTGCCGAATCGGCGGGCACTCGATGAGGAGTTGGTGAGACTGTCCGGCGACTTCGCCCTCGCTATGGTCGATGTCGATCACTTCAAGAAATTCAACGACCAGCATGGACATGCCGCAGGCGATCGCGCGCTCAAGGCGGTTGCGGATCAGCTGAAAATAACCCGCGGCGCGAAGGCGTTTCGCTACGGAGGAGAGGAATTCTGCATGTTGTTCACGGGCGCACGGGTCGGCCAGGCCAACGAGGCCTGTGAGGATTTGCGCAAACGCGTCGCCGCGATGCGCGTTCGAATTCGATCGAATACGAGTGAGAAGTCAAAGCAGACGGCGAAGCGCAAGGAACCCACCGAGGTAAAGGTCACCGTGAGTGTCGGTCTGGCGGAGCGCGCAGAGGATCTGCGTTCGGCGAGCGAGGTATTGAAAGCGGCCGACAAGGCCCTGTATGCCGCCAAGGGCAAGGGCCGCAATCGTGTCGTCTCGCATTGAACTGAACGAGTTTCAGCCGAGTACGGCAATCGCAAGTTGGCGGTCGTTGGCGCGCACCTGGCGACAATCGCCGCCGCCCATGTCGAAGTCACGACACACCTGCGGGCGCAGTTCGTAAATCGAACAGCACATCCTTTCCCGGTCCAATGCCGTGCACCAGCCGTCATCGAGACGACGCATGACATCCATGCCGTGCTCGTCCTGATCGATCAGATAGGCCGGCGTGGGATCGTCGTACATCACGTAAACGGTCAAACGGCAGCAGACCGCTTCGCAGCGACTGCACTCGATTGATGGATCGATGTCGAGTTCGGCGAGGCCGAGGATGCCGGGATCGGAAGTGTCGGTGTTCATGGTTGGGCGGCGAGTTTCTGCTACTGGGATGTCTGTCTTGCTAGAATTGGCGAGGCGGAGGCGTCGGCTCAACTGGCGCTACGAAGAAGAATCCATTCATGATCTTCCATTTCGCATGGCTGCGGGCATCAGTTTAACGCGCCGCCCATTCCAGAGTTTGACTTGACTGGGTTCAAAGCCGCTCAGTCTGCGTGGGTGTGTCTGCGGCAGCCGACCCTTTGGCTGCAATCTCACATCGCGCTTCGAACGCTTGCTGATCATTCCACAACCTTTGGCGACACCATGGCCCTGATTGAACTGCGCAAACTCGACTACAGCATCGGCGGGCCACTTTTGCTCGATGGCATCGAATTCATTCTCGAACCGCGCGAGCGCGTTTGCGTGGTCGGGCGCAACGGTGCGGGCAAGTCGACCCTGCTCAAATTGATCGACCGCGAAATCAAGCCGGACGACGGCGAGGTGCGGGTGACGCCGGGTGTTGTCGTCGCAAGGCTCGCGCAGGAAGTCCCGCAAGGCACCGCGGGTACCATCTTCGACGTCGTTGCCGAGGCGCTCGGCGAGGTTGGCAAGCTGCTGGCGCAATACCACCATCTGATCCATCACCTGGTCGATGACAGCGACATGCGCGCGCTGGCTGATGTGCAGGCGCGCGTCGAGGCCGCGAATGGTTGGGATGTCGATCGTCGTGTCACTCAGGTACTGAGCAAGCTCGAACTGCCCGAGGATGAGGAATTTTCGGCGCAATCCGGCGGCATGAAGCGTCGCGTCCTGCTTGCGCGAGCGCTCGTGCTTGAGCCCGACGTATTGCTGCTCGACGAACCGACCAACCATCTCGATATCGAGGCGATTGCCTGGCTCGAGGATTTCCTCAAGAATTTTGGCGGCAGCGTAGTCTTCATCACGCATGACAGGCGCTTCGTGCGCTCGCTGGCTACCCGCATCATCGAGATTGATCGCGGCAGCCTGACCAGTTGGCCGGGCGAC
>JBBQTY010000043.1:0-23465 GCA_038234445.1 Lysobacterales bacterium | reverse complement strand
GCGCAGGGCAAATTCAAAGGGTTCGTTCTCGCGAACTTTGACGCTTGGCATAGTCTCTCCGCTGTTAAACTCGACAACCCGGGCTCTCGGGCGAGCCGCGCATTCTATTTCATGCAAACCAGCAATGCAAAACCCGGTCCGGTACTTGGTATCGAGACCTCCTGTGATGAAACCGGCGTAGCCGTGTATGACCGCGAGCGCGGTTTGCTCGCCCATGCCCTTTACAGCCAGGTCGAACTGCACGCCGAATACGGCGGTGTGGTGCCGGAACTGGCCTCGCGAGACCATGTGCGCAAGCTGTTGCCGCTGATCCGCCAGACCCTGGCTGAAGCCGGCATGGCCATCGAAGACCTCGGCGGCGTGGCCTATACAGCCGGCCCGGGACTGGTCGGCGCGCTGTTGGTTGGCGCCTCCGCGGCCCGCTCATTGGCCTGGGCGCTCGAAATTCCGGCGATCGGCGTGCATCACATGGAAGGGCATTTGCTCGCGCCGATGCTTGAAGATGATGCGCCCGAGCCGCCTTTTGTGGCCTTGCTGGTCTCGGGCGGCCATTCGATGTTGATCGAAGTCGAGGCGATTGGCCGCTATCGTCTGCTCGGCGACACCCTCGATGACGCGGCCGGTGAAGCGTTCGACAAGACCGCCAAACTCATGGGCTTGCCCTATCCGGGCGGTCCGACCCTCGCAAAACTGGCCGAATCCGCCGAACCGGGCCAATTTCGCTTCACCCGACCGATGACCGACCGGCCGGGGCTCGATTTCAGCTTTTCTGGTTTGAAGACCCAGGTTTTGCTGGCGTGGCAGCGCAGCGACCAGAGCGACTCAACGCGCGCCTCGATTGCCCGCGATTTCGAGGAGGCCATCGTCGAAACGCTCGTCATCAAGTGCCGACGCGCTATGCAGGCGACGGGCGCCAAGCGTCTGGTCATCGCAGGTGGCGTCGGCGCAAACCGGCGTTTGCGCAAGCAGTTGGCCGACGCGGCCACCAAGGATGGCTTCAAAACGTATTTTCCGCGCCTTGAATTCTGCACCGACAACGGTGCGATGATCGCGCTGGCCGGCTCGATCCGCTTGCACGCGGGTCAATGCAACGATCCGCAGATCAAGGTTTTCCCGCGCTGGGATCTGGAATCTTTGTCGCCGCTGGCTTGATCAGGCCGACTCCATCATCAACTGACCCGAATCATATCCATGGACATCGTATTCATCGAAGATCTGCGCATCGAAACCGTCATCGGCATCTACGACTGGGAGCGGCGTATCCGTCAGATCGTCGCGCTCGATATCGAGATGCGTTTCGACAACACGCGCCCGGCAGCAACGGATCGCATTGACGACACGCTCGACTACAAGGCGGTCTCAAAGCGCCTGATCGCCTTCGTCGAAGCTTCGGAATTCCAGCTTGTAGAAACGCTCGCCGAACGTTGCGCAGCCATCATCCTCGACGAGTTCGAGGTGAAGCATGTGCGCTTGCGTCTGGCCAAGCCCGGCGCAGTGACGGGGGCGAAATCCGTGGGTGTGCAGATCGAGCGTGAGCGAGGTTGATTCAGCCCGATCTTGCCATGAACAGTTTGTTCGCCCTCACCGTCATCCCGGCCTGCGCCGGGATGACGGTGACGACATGATTTGCGGCGTGTTATGTCGGAATTTCGCCGAAACTTCGCAGATCGACAGCCAGATGAAGTCGAGGATTTCTCCGTCGCGTCCAAGCGTTTCACGGAGTCGTTTCCCAAGGAAACGGCGGCAATGTGTATACAGCTTCGGTGAGTTTCTGGGACCAGGCTTGGCGGATATCAATGAAGTATTGGGTGTCTTCTTCAATGCGCACTTGATGGCCGACGCGCAATTCCCCGTCGCGAATGATCGCAAGATCAATCGGCAAACCGACTGAGACGTTCGAGCGAATCGTCGAGTCTAGTGATACCAGCGCGCAACGCGCAGCATTGTCGAGCGAGGTGTCGCGATCAATGATGCGTTCGAGGATCGGCTTGCCGTATTTCGCCTCACCAATCTGCAGATACGGGGTCTCGGGTGAATCGTTGATCCAGTTTCCGAGCGGATAGATCAGACGCAGGGCGGCTTCGCCACCGGCGATCTGGCCGCCGAGAATCAAGGTGGCCTCGACACTGACACTGCTCTGCTGGGACTTTTCTCCCACCTGCGCCTGGTTGGCGACCAGCACCTTGCCAATGTAGTCGGCCGCTTCGTAAAGGCGCTTGGCCGTGAACAGGCTGAATTCGGCGTCGGGGTTCTCGTTATCGCGGCGCAGGGTGGCAATGACCGCCTGGGTCGTGGCAAGGTTACCGGCCGACATCAATACGAACACGCACTCACCGGGTTTCTCGAACACGTGCATCTTGCCGTGCACGCGCACATCGTCGAACGAAGAACTGGTTCGCGTGTCGGCGGCGAGCACGAGGCCGTCATTGACGTGGATGCCCACACAATAGGTCATGGTTGAAACTGCGATCAAAGGATTCGGCATTGTAGTCGCGGCTTGACCTCACGGCGACCGCCAAAATCTGAATAAGATGCGCGAAAGACTCGAGAGGCAAGCCATGCAAGAGATTGTTCAATGGGCGAAGCAGCTACAGGCGCGGAGAATCGGCGACGTGAAAGCTGTGCTCGTGTTGCCCGGAGCAGGCGACCAACGCGGCAATGGAGGGTACGCATGACCCGCGTCTACCTGAGCATCGGCTCGAACATCGAGCCCGAGCAACATCTGCGCGCAGCGATCGACGCCTTGCATGCGCAGTTCGGCGACTTGCTCATATCAAGTGTCTATCGCACCGAGGCGGTCGGATTTGATGGCCCGGCCTTTCTCAATATGGCCGTCAGCCTCGATACCGACTGGACGCCGCAGGATCTCGATCACTGGCTGCACGAGCTTGAAGATCGCAATGGCCGTCGCCGCGATGTCGAACGCTATTCAAGCCGCACGCTCGATATCGATATCGTCTTGTTCGGCGATCTGATTGTTGACGGCCCGGGCCATCTGCAGATTCCACGCGATGAACTCAAGCATGCTTTCGTGCTCGCGCCGCTTGCCGAAATCGCGCCATATGTTTGCCATCCATTGAGCGGGAAAGCCATGGAAGAAATGTGGCGTGCACATCCCGAACATGGGCAGGCAATGCAAATCCTTGACTCGCCTGAGCGAAGATTGGAATCGGGCAAAACGGAATCAAACTGGACCCTCTACCAGCGTGATGATTGCCAGCTCTGCGACGAGGCCGTCGCTATTCTTGCGCAGGCCGGCGCGCCGGATTTTCGCAGCATCTGGATTGATGATGATGCCGAATTGGAGTCGCGCTATGGCGCGCGCGTGCCGGTGCTGCGTGATGCAGCGAACGGTCGGGAACTTGACTGGCCTTTTGACGCGGATCACTTGAAGACGTTCTTTAAAATGGAAACGTGATGCAAGCGTTGAAAGAGCGGGTTGGATACGGAAGCTTTCGGCTCGATCAAAAAGAGCATCGGGCCTGAAGGCCTCTCCCACAGGTGCCGAGTGAGCGGCGCTGGCTTCTGGGTGGTTCTTGCGTTCGTGCTTTGTTGTTTGAAGTGGCTTTAGCGAATTGTCCCCTCGTCGCGGCGAGACTTTCAATTTTCCGCCCCCGAATGCCTCAATCGAAATCGTGCTCGAAGATCACATCGAAGGCAGGTGAAAATTCGCTGCTGCGACCATCGGCATCGGTCGCTGTGGCGACGAATGGAATCGCCTTCGCGCCGATCGGGATCATCAAGGTGATCGTACGCTGCTGCTGGGCACTTGAGGCGGGATAGCTGTCCTGGCTCAGCCATAGTCCACTGCCGCCTTGAACGTCGGCGTAGAAATCGACGCGCAGCGGATAGCTCGCATTTTCGGTCGCCGTATCGACGCGATAGGTGACCGTCAGCTGATTTCCCGCCTGGCTCGAGGAAAGGATCTCGGGCCAGTTCTGCAAGCCATTGGCGCCGAGGTCGGCATCGCCGCTGTCGTTTGCGGACTTGCCGAGTGCGCCGATATCGATATTTGCATCGCCCACACCGTGGTTGTGGTGAAGGATATTGGCGCGCGTGTCGAAATTTTCTGCAGCCGTGTTGTAGGTCGAAATAATTGCCGATCCGCGATTGTAGGCAATCAAATTCGCTTCCCCCTCAGAAAACCCACCGATGATCGCCGGGTTCGGATCACTGCCGTTATTGGCGAGCTGGATGCCGCCGCCGTATTGCGCGAAGCTTGGATTTTCGGAGCCGTTCGGCACGCCGTGCAGTCCGGTCCAGTCAGTGCCGATGTAGTTGCCCTTGATTTCGAGGCCGACATGGTTGTTGAGCGGGGACGCATTGCCCACGCTGATCGCGAAGGTGTGGTTGCCCGAAATCAGGTTCCGCGATTCGGGCTGCGCACCGCCAATGCGGATCGGCGCCCGATAGGTGAAGATCGTTATCGCGGACAGATTGCTATTTGTTCCGTTTGCGACTGGCAAGGTACCCGAGGCATCAGTACCAATCAAATTGCCTTCGATGACCGCCGGTCCGCCGACGACAATTCCTGCGCCACCCGATCCAGAAATCAGGTTGCGTTGCCAGGCCTGAGTGCCGCCGATCTGGATTGGACTTTGCTGGCAATTGATTGCTTCACCCGTGCCTGAGCCGTCGGTCGCAGCGGTTCCATCGGTAGTCGTACCGAAGTAGTTTCCAAAAAGGTTCAGTTGAGACGTGCCGCCGTTGCCAGGCGCGCCAAGCACGGAAGCCACGAAATGGCGAACGACCAGGCCCTGCACGGTGACATTCAAGCCATTCGTCACATTAAGCCAAACGAAATAGACGTTGCCGGGCCCGACGACCTCGATTTGAAGATTCCCGTTGAGACCGCCCTGTTCGGGGGTGTTCGTGTTCATCGCGCTACCGGGTTGCGAGTAGCCATCGATGGTCATGCTGCGATTGATGCCTGGGTACTGAGTGACCGTGTTGATCGTGTGTGGCCCGATGCCGGGAATCGCGAACTGGATCGTGTGGGGCGCAGCGCTTTCGGCATTGGCATCGGTGATCGCCTGGCGCAGTGATCCACTGCCGGAATCGTTGGTATTGATCACGCTGAATACGCTGGCATGGGCCAGCAACGGCGCAAACAGCGAGGCAATCGCGAAGAGACGTTGTGCGGTTGGATTCAAGGCGTCGGGCACCCGTTGTTGGCGGCGTTGTCGAAGCCGTTGGTGAAGATCACCTCGCATTGGTACTGGGCACGGTAGGAGAATTCCGAGGTGTTGCCCGCGCCATCAGTTGCAGTCAGTGCGAACCAGCGGTTGGCCAAGCTGCCGCTCGAAAGGCTGATTGGGCCAAAGCGAAAGGTCGTGAATCCGTTCAGTCCGGTTTGCGCGTTGCTGATGACGACAAGACCACCGAATCCTGGCAGGGGATGATAGGTTTCGCCATCACCGTTCGGTTGGTTGTTCGATTCCGAAGACGAATAAACCTGGATCCCGTAACCGCCATTGGTTGAGTAGAATCCGCCTTCAACCCAGCCATAGTTGCTGCCGCCAAAGACGCGGAGGATGACGGGATAGTTGAGTCCTCGATTCGGCAAATTCTGGGCAATTGGATCGCCGTCGTTGTCGTTGGCTCCGACGCCGACAAGGTCAATGCCACTGCCAAAATTGCGGAAAATCGAATTGGCCCACAGGTTGTTGCCCTTGCCGTTACCAGCAATCGAGATGCCCATCGAGCCGTTGTTCCAGATCGCGTTGGACGAAAGGAAGTTGTTGTGGGCGCCACCGATCAGACTGACGCCGTGCTGTGCGTTCGCTGCAACCGTATTGTTGCAGGTGAAGACAGGGAACCCCGTGCAGAAAGTATCAATTTTGCCGATGCGGTTGTCTTCGATCGTGTTGTCGTATGCGTCGACACCTGAGAGGCGTATGCCGTCGGTGTTGCTGTTGACGATCACGTTGTCACTGATCGTGTTGCCGTTGGTTCTGACAAGAATGCCGACACCGTTTCCGGCCAGCCCTGCCTCCTGGCTTCCGTAAGTTCCGATCAGGTTGCCGACGACCTGGTTTCCTGTCGACGCGTAGATAAACGATGAGATCGCGATGCCGGTGCCAGTGGCGGCTGCGATCACGTTGCGTTGTGCCGGACTCGCGCCGCCAATGCTCGCGCTATGGGCCAAGTAGGTCAGCGCGATGTTGGTACCGTTCGAGATCAGGGCGTTTGTGCCGGTGACGCCTCCGAACTGGTTGCCCCAGATCAGGTCATCGGTACCACCCTCGATGCTCAGGCCGGTGCTGAAGCCGCCAATGGCAAGCCCCTGCAGCCAGAACTGAGTCGCCGACGCGCCTTGGTAGCGCAATCCATAGCTACGGACAGTGTTGCCATTCAGAACGATGCAATGCCTCGCATTGTCTCCGAGAGTTCGCGTGTTGGGTGTGCTGCCGGGCTGGCTGAACGCATCGATGCGCGCGCCTTGGGTGATGGCCGGCAAGTCGGTTGCTGGTGCAATGATCGATGGGCAGCCGCCCGGAATATTGAAATTGATGTAGCTGAAATCAGGATTGGCATTGGCGTTGAGGATGGCTTGACGCAGCGAGCCGGCGCCGCTGTCACTGGTGTTCGTCACGGTCTGGGTGGCGGCGATGGTGTCGTCGATGCTCGACTCGTAGCCGCCAATGTCGACGGCGGAACCCACCACGCGCGGGTCGCCGGCTAGATCGATACTCGCCTGATTTCCGGAGATCGTGCCAGCGTTGATGGCAGGTGAACCATTCTGCAATCGATAGTTGCCATTGCTGGGGCTGGCGAAAAGCGGATTGGTGCCCTGGAAGTTGTTGCCGGAATCGCCCACCAAGTTGGCGACGACATTACCGAACATGTTGGACTTGAGCTGCACGTCGCCCGGGTCGTTGTCACCCGAGCAGTCGCCGTAGATGCGGATGTCACCGCTGGTGTTGTTCCAGGCGATGTTGTTGCTGACGATGACGTCTTGGTTGTTGCAGAGCCTCAGGCCCTCGGCAATGTTGTCCGCAATCGTGTTGCCTACTACACGCACGTGGCTCGCTGCAGCAATGTATACGGCCAGCGAGTTATCGGGAAGTCCGTGGCTGCGATTGTTGATGAAGCGCGCGAAAAGGCCATGGACCAAATCGCCGTCGGGGTCATTCAGGTTAAGGAAATACACGCCGACGCCGACAAATGCATTGTTGCGGACTCGGATCGAGACGTCGTTGGCGGCCGACCCGATGTGAATGACGTGGAACCCGGAGATGTTCTGAAAGCGGATGCCCTCGATCAGCGAAGGGCCGAGCACCGATATGGCCATGCTGTCAGCACCGTCAGCGTCGAATATAGTGTTGTCCGGATTGATCGTGCGTGCCGAGCAGTCGCTGTTGTAGCCGCCCTGCAGTTCGAGGGATTGAAAAATGGAGTACGCCCCCGATGGAGCCAACAGTCCACTACCAACGTGGTAAATGCCCTGTTTGATCTTGATGATGACGGTTTGGCTGGCAGGGTTTTGGGCGACTGCCAGAGCGGCATCCAGTTCCGAAAGATTGTCGACGCAGTACTCGACGGCGATGACTGGCGTTGCGCCGAGCAGCAGGGCCAGGGCGACCAACCAGCTGAAGATGCCGGGGTTTGGAAGACCCTGATTGACGGCGATGGACGTGATCGTTGGCGACGGATTTGAAACGCTGGCGCTGCGCATGTCTGATTCCCTGATTGGCGGTTGCATCAAGGGAAACGGAGGATCGCTAAAAATCCGACATTCGAGCTTTCCATGCTCGCCGAAAGGGCCCGCCTCGACGAATTTCAGGAGCCGGCTGGTTCCGAGCTGCGCAAGCGGCGCTGGATCTCGGCGCGGGCCTCACGCAGGATCGAATCGCGATCGAGGCTGGCGACAATGTCGCTGACGACGCGCTTTGCGCCGAGCTCGCCCCAGGATTTTCCCGCGGCGAGATAACGATCGGCGGCGCGGCCGACGATCTCGGTGGCGTACCAGGCCAACGCGCCTTGAGCGGTTGCGGTGAGCACGGTCGACATGCCCGCACTGATGCCCTTGAGTGCCGATGCAACCAGATGAATGCCCCAGATCGCGCCCATCAAGGCCGCCAGTTGCGCGCAGATCGTGCCGATCAGACCGCCGGCTTCGCGACGCGTGATCGGTAATCCGTAGACGCGTGCCAGATGCATCACGAGCGCCGCGTCAAGCGCGCCTGCGGCGAGCAGATCGGCAACCGGAATGGGATTGAGCGCCACGGCGATGCTTTTTGCGATGCAGTACTGGCGGATCACTTTGGCGGCCAGTTCACGACGTGCGACGACGATGCGCTGGGCCACGGCATCGGTCAGGCGTCCGGCGAACAGGCTCGCGTTGAGTGCCGACAAGGTGCGGCCTTCGCGCGTCAGCACGTCGGTCAGCCGATCGCGCAAGGCGTCGATATTGGCGCCCTGGCGAATCATCTCGACCTGCTCGTTGCCTTCAGCATCGAGTGAGATGCGCCGCAACGGCGGTGGCTGTGCGCTGACCGCGACGACATCTTCGGCTTGCACGAGTCCCGCTGCGTGTTCGCGCAGGCGCTTCAGCAGGCGTGAAAGCTCGTCATCGTCGTAGCGATCAGACTTGTTCAAAGCCAGCAACAGCGGGCGTTCGGTACGCGCGAGTTCGACCAGGGCATCACGCTCGCGAGTGGTCATGTCGCCATCGACAACAAAGATGACCAGGTCGCTGATGCCGGCCACTTCGACAGCCAGTTGTTCGCGCGCCTCGCCATCGAGCTCATCGATGCCCGGTGTGTCGATAAGATGCACGCCACTGCCGGCGACTTCCCGCCATGGCCGCGGTGTCGCTTCGCGCGTCGTGCCATGCAGCACGCCGACTTCGAATGCGGGTTCGCCGAGCAGGGCGTTGGCCAGCGCCGACTTGCCGACACTGACCCTCCCAAAAACCGCGAGATGCACCTCCTCACGTTCGAGCTTTCCGAGCATGGCCTCGAGACGCGTGAAATCGCTGGCGAGCGAATGGCGCACCGCAGGCGGCACGTGAGGGTCTTCAACCAGGGCGCGCAAACTTTCCTCGGCCTGGCTGTGGTGACTGTCGGCACTCTTCGTCGACGCCACCGCCTCATCGCCCTCATGCGAGAAGCGGCTACGCAAACGTTGCCACATCGCTCCCAGTGGGTTCACAAGCCGAACTCAGCGTTACAACTTCGCGCCGAGCTCGAGATGTCCCTTGATCTGGATTTCATCGCCGATCGTTGCCGTATCAGCATATTCGCCGGCGCCGATACCAAAATCGAGGCGTTGCACCTTGCCGGTGACATCAAGCGTTCCACCGGCATCGCGGGAAACGAAAACCACATCCAGATTGACCGGCTTGCTGACGCCTTTCATCGTCAGCGTACCTTCGGCTGTGATCTTGTCGCCGTCTTTCTTGAATTGACGCGTCACAAAGTGCGCATTCGGGAATTTGCCGACATTGAAAAAATCGGCGCCTGGCAATGCCTCGTCGCGATCCTTGTCATTGGTGCTGACGCTGGCAAGATCGACGATCACATCGAATTTTGACGCTTCGATATTGGTCGAGTCGTAGCGGATTTGCGCCTGGAAGTCGCGGAAGCGGCCGTCGAATTTCTCGCCCTGGAACGAACCGGAGAAGTTCAGGGTGCTGCCTTTCTCGACCTGGTAGTCGGCAGCCACGGCGCTGCCGCTCATGCCGACAAGGCAAAACAGGATGAAAAGGGTCTTCATGACGGATCTCCGTGGTTTCGCGAGCGCAGACGCGCAAACGGCAGCATACGCAACAAGGTGTTGTCGCGTTCGAACCAGTGATGAACCAGTGCGCCGCCGACATGTGCGACGAGGACGGCCACAATCACCCAGAACAGGATTTCGTGGGTTTCGCCCGCGAGGTCACTCAGCGCGTCATTTTTTTCGACGAGCGCCGGCAGGTTGAACCACTTGAACCATTGCAGCGGGTAGCCGTGCGCCGAGTTGTACACCCAGCCGCTCAGCGGGATGGCAAGCATCAGCAGGTAAAGCACGCCATGGGTCGCGTGTGCGGCAACGCGTTGCCAACGCGGCATCGGCTCATCGATCGGCTTGCGATCAACCATCCGCCAGCACACGCGCAGGACCAGCAGGGCGAGAACGGTCAGGCCGATCGACTTGTGGATCGCAAAGATGTTGAGTTTGTTCATGCCGCGCGACATGTCGACCATGATCAGGCCGACGATGCCGTTGCCAAGGATGCCGAGTGCCATCAGCCAATGCAGGGACTTGGCGATGCCTCCCCAGCGTTCGGTACTATTTTTCACCAGCATTGGATTCGAGCTCCTTTGGATCGCGTGAAGACCGCACACCCTCGACCTCGATGCGCAGTTCGACCGGTCCGGCGACAACCTCGCGAAAGGTTTTCATGCCGAATGCGAAACGGTCGAGGGTGGTGGTCGCTGTGAAACCGGCCTTGGTCTTGAAGGCATAGGGATCTGCACCCTCGCGGTTGAAGCGGAGCTCAAGGTCGACGTCCTGATGGACGCCGCGCAGCCACAACTCGCCATGCAATATGCCGCTGGCGTCGCTCTTTTTTTCGAGGATCTTGCCGATGAAGTGCGCGGTGGGAAATCGCTCTCCATCGAGGAACGATTGGGCAAGAACCTTGGCTGTCCAGTTGCGCTCACCCATGTCGAGCGAGTTCATGTCGATGACCACATCAGCGCGCGCCGTTGACCAATCCTCGGCATCGAACTGGAACCAGCCCTGCTGGATCTTGAGACGCCCGATGGCGTGCGAGAAGCCGAGATGGTCGGCAAAGAATACGACCTGAGTGTGCACGGGATCGAGGACCCAGGTTTTCAGCTCACTGCCGCGCGCTTCGCCGCCGCCGGCGAGGGCGAACAAGAGGCCAATGGTAGGAAGAATTTGACGTGACATGCTCCGAGCTTGGCAAAGTCGCGACGTAATCGCCAGCCGCAAAGTGAAGATGAACTGTCGCCGTGCCCGGATCAATCCGGATCGTCCGGGTTGGCATCGCGATCGCGCAGACTGTCAATGACCACGCGCGCGACGCGTTCGATGCGTTCGCGGCTCGGCTCGGTGAGCAACTGGCGCATCACTTGTTCAGCCTCGACCTGGTCCAGTCGTGCATGTTCGGCGAGCGTTGTCGCCACCGCGCGTCCGAGCGAATCGAAAGCGAGACCATAGGCGACCGCATGCAATACGCCGCCGCCGAGCGTACCGAGCCCTGGGAAGGCCTTGAGCGCGTTGCCGGCAATCGCGAGGACGATCGCCGTGGTGTTGCGCAGGGTCAGCCCAAGACGGCCGATCAGATTTTCGACATCGAGCTCGCGTACCGGCACATCGTGGATGCGTGCGAGCTCGCGCACCATCGCGGTGCCGAGCGCGCCCTGGATGATGATGTCGCTGCCCGGCGCGACCGCCGCCATCGCGCCGACCACGGCGCGGCGCGTGTAACGCGTCACCGTCGCTTCGGAATCACGTGCGGCGACCGACGCCGCGAGCGCATGGCTGCGCAGATCGACACTGGCCAGCACCGCCGCTTCGCGTGAGGGTTCGAGCTGCTCGGCGCCACCCGAAGTCACCTGCATCAGCGCATCGAGTAGACGCCCGACGTCGGCCGCGCGTTCGCGCGTTACCTGCTCGACACGGCCATCAGCGAGCTTGCGCTCAAAGCGCTCGTTGCCGCCTGCACTGATGCCGACAATTGAGCGGCACACGGTGGCGTAGCGATGAACGAACGTTTGCAGCAAGGCCTCACGCTCGTTGTCATCGAACAGATCCATCTTGTTGAGGACGAGAATCAGCGGTTTGCCAAAGCCGGCCAGCCAACGCAGTTCGGCATCCTGGGCGCGGGTCAGATCCGATGAGACGACATAGAGGACTGCATGGGCGCGCAGCGCTTCATCGCGGGCGAGCTGTTCGCGCTGGCTGCCGGAGACTTCGCCGGTGCCAGGCATGTCCGCGAGGATCAGTTCGCGACCATCGGGTAGCGCGCCCTGAAAGTGCTTGACCCAGCGCGTGGTGCCGCCAATCACATCGACCTCGGGCGCCGCTGCGCTGGCAAGGCGGCGGATCAGGCTCGATTTGCCGGTGCTGATTTCACCGAACAGAGCAACATGACACTCGCCGCTCAAACGTCGTCGATCAAGTTCGAGCAGTTCTTGCTCGAGGCTCGCGGCATCGGCGTCGCGGTCACGCAAATCGGCAACGCGCGCTTCAATGGTTTGTCGATCGGCAAGCGAGTCGATCTTGCGCTGGCCAGATCGTCGCGGTGCAGGACGCAACAGTTTCCAGGCCAGCCAGCCGGCTCCGCCCAGCACCGCGGCGACGATGATGATCAGCGGAATGCGTACGAGCAAGGGCAACGCGGCAACACGTTCGTAGAACTCGAGCAGGCCGTTGATCATGCCGATCGCCAACCAGACCAGGACGATCGCGGCGATCGCCAACAGGCCGAGCAGGATCAGACGAAGGGGCAAGCGGGATCGCGACATCCGCCGATTCTAACGTGACATTCGATTGCCGCACGCTGGTCGCCGGAGTTGATCGCATGGCACCATTCACGGTAATTGGGGAAAAGGACGCACCATGGGACGATTCGGAATCCTCGTAGCAAGCGCTTTGTTGTCGACAATCGCTTGCGCGGCGCCGCCACCGTCGGAACCTTGGTTCGAGCTGCTGCGGGTGGCTGATGGATTGCCTTCCAGCGAGGTTTACGCGCTGCGCCAGGACAATGACGGTTTCATCTGGGTCGGAACCCGCGATGGACTCGCACGTTACGATGGCATCGATTTTCGCGTGTGGCGGCATGATCCGGCTGATCCCGCATCGCTGGCCAGCAATGATGTCGCGGCGTTGTTGATCGACAGTCGTGGCCGGGTCTGGTGCGGCGGCGAGGCGTCAGGATTGAACGAGCAACTCGCCGACGGCAGTTTTCGCCACTATCGACACGCGGCCGATGATGCTGGCAGTTTGAGTAGCGACGAGCTGTTCACGATTGCCGAGGACGCCGCCGGATCAATCTGGATCGGCACCTATCTCGGAGGCCTCAATCGCTTGCGCGATGACGGCAGTTTCGAGCGCATCGAGCATGATGCGCAGAATCCCGACAGCCTGCGCTCGACTACGGTGATCTCACTCGCGGGCGATGCGGCCGGTCGGCTATGGATCGGTACCGACAGCGGCCTCGATGTGCGCGACGCGGCTGGTCGCATCATTCATGTCGCGCTGGCTTCGCTGGAAGCCCGGACCGACGCTCTTTCGATTGGCAGTCTGCGCGCGCAGGATGACGGCAGCATGCTGGTCGGAACCGACTACGGGGTAGTAAGAGTCGGCGCTGACTTGCGCATGGCCGGAACGGTTTTCGAGTCGCCCTCGCGCATGCCGACCACAGCGACCATCAGCGAATCGAATGCCGATTTCTGGATTGGCACGACGGCGGGATTGCTGCGCATGCAGGGCGACGTGTCGCATCGCTACGGCGGAGGTGACGCGTTGCCCGGAGAGTTGCCCTCGACGCGGGTCATGGATGTCTTGCGCGATCGCGAAGGCGGTCTGTGGGTGGCGATGTTCGATGCCGGCGTGGCTCGATTGCCGGCACGCTGGCGCAGCTTCTCGATCTGGAGACATCGAGCCGGTGATGATGAAAGCCTGCTGCACACGCATACCGAAGGTGTCAGCATCGATGAGCATGGCGGCATCTGGGTCAGCAGCGAACGCGACGGCCTCGACCACATCGATGCCGCCAGCGGCAAAGTCGATCATCATGGCGAGCGCCTCGGCGCGAAAGGCAGCCAGCTTCGCGCCCTGCTGCAGGTCGGCAACGAGCTTTGGGTCGGCCATCAGCGCGGCATCCGCATCTACACGCTCGCGGATGCGAAACTCGCTGAATTGAGCGTTGCCGCCGATTCGGCCGCGGCCTTGCCGCATGGCTATGCCAATCACCTGATGCGCGCGCCAGATGGCTTCATCTGGGCCAGCTTGCGCGGCGGCGGCGTTGCACGCATCGATCCGACCACGCATGCGATCCATGCCTGGTCGGTGGCGCTCGGTACGCTGGTCGATGCCGACATCACGGATTTGACGTTTGATTCCGCGGGTCAGCCGTGGATTTCGAATGGGCGCGGTGTACAGCGATTCGACAGACAAGCAGATCGCTTCGTGGCAGTCAGTGGATCGCCCGAGGATGCCGTGCATGCGCTGGCTTTCGATGGCGCGAACACACTCTGGATACATCGACTCGGTGCGTTGGAACGCTACGATCTGCGCGCCGGGATTCTGCACCGGGTTGATCGTTTCAGCAGCGAGCAGGGCTGGCCCGCGATGCAGGTCAGCGCCCTGCATGTTGCCGCCGATCACAGTATTTGGGCGGCCAGCCAGCGCGGGCTCTGGCGGATTGATCCGAAACATCACCGCGTTCGGCAATTCAACGAGCGCGATGGTCTGCCCAGCGCCGAGCTGATCGGTGGATTCGCGCTCGCAAGCGACGGCACGGCGTATGTCAGTTCACGCGAAGGCGTCATTGCGTTCAATCCCGCTGCAATCTCACTCGATACGCCAGCTCCGCCCTTGCAGCTGACCGGCATATCGATCCGCCGCGACGGCGTCGTTCGCACATTAAATCCGAGTGGACAAATAAATCTCTTGCACGGCGATCAGGATCTCGTCGTCGATGCGCGCGTGCTCTCATTCCTGAATCCTGCAGGCAACGATTATCAATACAAGCTCGAAGGCTTCGACGACAACTGGGTGAATACCGGCGCTCGCGGCGAGCGTATTTTCTCGCAGCTTCCTGCGGGCAGCTATGTCTTGAAGATCCGCGCAGCAAATGCGGATGGTGTCTGGAGCGCCACAACGGCGAGCATCCCGATCGACGTCGCCGCCGCGCCTTGGTTGACGCCTTGGGCGTATCTGGCCTACGTCATTGGATTGGTTTTGCTGGCAGGGCTGAGCTTTCGTATCTGGCGGCAAAGGGTTGACCAGCGTCACTCGATCGCACTCGCCGACGAACAGCGGCGTGCCGCCGAGCAAGTGGCCGATGCAAAATCCGCCTTTCTGGCCAACATGAGTCACGAGATCCGCACGCCGATGACCGGCGTTCTCGGTATGGCCGAGCTGCTGCAGGGCACTGCGCTCAATGACAAGCAGCGCGGCTACGCCGAGGCGATCAGCCGATCGGGCGATCTGATGCTGCGCCTCGTCAACGACAGTCTGGATCTGGCCCGCATGGAGGCTGGCAAGCTTCAGCTCGACCATCGCCCGCTGCAGACACGAGCCTTGCTGCGCGAGGTGATTGAACTTGAGCAGCCGCTGGCGCGGAAGAAGATGCTCGACTTGCGCACCGAGGATGATCCATCGACTCCAAGCTGGGTAATCGGTGATGCCCTGCGCATCAAACAGGTGTTGTTCAACCTCGTCAACAATGCGATCAAGTTCACCGAGCACGGCTCAATCACGCTGGCCATGGCGAATACGGATGAGGGCATGCTGACCTTCAAGGTCAGCGACACCGGCCCGGGCATGAACGCGGACATGCTTGCGCGTCTGTTTGGCAGGTTTGAACAATCCAATGAATCCCTGCGTCGCTTTGGCGGCAGCGGGCTTGGCCTCGCGATTTGCCACGACCTTGTCGAATTGATGGGAGGTCGAATTGCTGTCGACAGCGAGCTCGGACGGGGGACGTGTTTCACGATCAGCCTTCCGCTCGAAGAAGTGCCCGGTAACCAGGGTGACCATCCAGAGATGTCGACCCACGCGGCAAGGCCGGTGATGGGCGTAGCGGCGAATGCCGAGGCATTCGGCCAGCGCAGGTTTCATATTCTCGTTGTTGAAGACGATGCAACCATTGCGGCCGTCGTCTGCGGAATGCTCGAAAGCGCAGGCTACCGCACCACCCACGCCGCACACGGACTTGCCGCATTGACCGCGCTTGCTGAGCCGGACATCGATCTTGCCTTGGTCGATCTCGATTTGCCTGGTATCGATGGTTTGCAGTTGACCCGGCTCGTTCGCGAACGCGAGCGCGAATCGGGCAAGCATCTGCCGATCATCGCGATCACGGCACGCTCCTCGGGTGACGAAGAGACGCAGACGCAGGTTGCCGGCATGGATGGTTTCCTGCGTAAACCGATCAGCGCCGCCCAACTTGAAGCGGCATTGGCGCAATGGGTGTCATAGGATGCCAAGGCGGACGCGAAAGCCGATGGTTGACCAGGAACGCAGTGGGCAGCAAACAGACGTTGTCTCCCTCCAGCAGAAGACGACGTTGTGCACTATTTGGATATCTGGGCGCTTCGATAGAAGCGCTGCTTCAGAGCATCAGGGCCGCACCGCAGTTACTTCGATTTCCACAAGAAAGTCCGGGCTGGCGAGCGCCGCGACCTGCATGGCTGAGCGAACCGGAAGATTGGGCTGTTCCCTGGTGCCGAAGAACTGGGTGTAGCCTTTCATGAATCCCGCAAAATCCATTTTTCCGGATTGTTCTGGATCGCCGACAAGAAACACCTGCATCTTGACGATGTCACCCATGCCAAGACCGAGGCCCTTGAGCTGATCGCGAATCGCATTGAGGACACCGACGGTCTGGGTTTCGGTGTTCCCATAAACGGCGACAGCCGATGGATCGGACTTGGCGTTGATCGGCGGCGGCACCTTGCCGCTCAGGTAGACCAGGGTCTTGCCTGCGGGCACTTCTACCGCGGCGGCGATCGGAAACGTGCTTTTGTTGGGCAGTGCGTGACGAATGACATCGGATGCGTAAACCGTGCCGGAAAAAATAGAAAGCAATGGCAGCAGATGTATGCCGAGCATTCGGAATTTCATTTTGACGGTTCCTTTGCGTGCAGTGCGGCGACTTCCGCAGCGCTGATTGCGTCGCTGAAGTGGTTGCCGAAATGGCTGCGGATATAATTGATGACATTCGCGATCTGGGTGTCGTTGAGCCAGGTCGCCGGGAAAAAGAATTCATCATGTTGGCGATGGACGAACGAGGGCATGTTGCGTCTGCCATTGAGGATGGTCGCCGCCATGTAATTGGCTGACGCCAGCCTAGGATTTTTGGCGAATGCCGGGTAGTAGCCAGCGCCGATCGCGCCGCGTCCGCCCGGCATGTGGCAGCCTTGGCAAATCTGCGAATAGATCTGCTCGCCATCGCGGGTGCCGAGCACGCCATTGGCGGCCTCCACGGCTGTTTCCTTTGCCCCGTCATTGGCCGCCCACGTCGATGAAGCCATGCAAAACAGCACGATCGACATGCATGCTCCGAAAGCCGTCATTTTCATGCTGTTGCTCCTTTCTCGACCGCGCGCTGATGCAGGCGGTCGATCGCATCGAGCGCAGAAGTCACGGCGCCCTCCTGCCAAGCCGGGAGATACGAGGCGTGCTCACCGGCGAGGACAATGCGGCCGTCAAATTTGCAGAGATTGTCATAATGCTGTTCGCGCGTCGCGTCAGTCCAGAGTCCGAAACAGCCGAGCGTGAATGGAGCGCGATGCCATGCAACCGAAACGCCGTTTTCGAACTCAGTCGGATACTGCGGATGGATCTGGCTCCCCTGGGCGACCGCAGCAGCGACGCGTTGCGCCGGCGTCATCGCGGTGAAGCGCATGGCGTCGGTGCCCCAGACGTAGCCTCCGAGCAAGACTCCCTTGCCACTGCCATGGAAGCCACTGCTCGGATAGCTGATCGTGCTGATTGGAAGATCGGTATAGCTGATGCCGCCGAATATTTGTTCGTCTTCTTCCCAGAAGCGGCGCTTGAATTGCAGACCTAGCTTGACCGACGCGGCGTACGGGACGGCAGCGATTGCATCGGTCATCGGCTGGCCGACGTTGATCGGAATTTCGCCGAGGATCGACAACGGTATCGTGCATACGCACCAATCGGCGCGTGCCTCGTGGCGGCTGCCGGGCTTGGCCGTGTCTTCGTAACTGACCCTGACCCCGGAATCATCTTGATGAATATCGACGACCTTCGCCTGATAGCGGATCAGCGAACCCAGTTCGCGCGCAAACGCTTCGCCAATTTTCCCCATGCCGCCAACCGGCTGCATGAGCGTTTGCTGCATGTCGTAGAGCTCGTTGAGCGGCAGCGCTTGCCACAGACCAGAATCGAGCAGATCGCTGAGGCCGGTGGGCGTTGAGAATTCCGGCCTCGCCTTGAGGCCGCCTCCCGGATCACGATCATAACCACGGCGATCACCGCTATCCATGCCCTTTGTGTATTTGTAGTTCTTGTCGAGCGCGCCCCACCACTGCAGCGAAGCGAGCAGCTTCTGCTGATCTTCCTTGCTGACCTCGACATCGAGCTTGCCGGTCGAGGTCGCCTTGGCCAGCAATTCACCGACATGGCCGTGGTAGTCGGCACGCACGGTTCGGTAGCGCTGCGGCTTGCCGCCGAATGCCCGATGGCTGTGCATGAACGCGTTGTAGTTGATCTGGATAAACGGCTCAAGCGCGACGCCGAGCTGTTTGCAGTAACCGAGAATGCCGCGATGGTGGTACGGCAGTCGCCACGGTCCCGGATTGATGTAGAGGCCCGGATCGAATCCGCAGGTCTGGGTTTCACCACCCATTTCGGTGTAGCTGTCGCCGCCGCGCAGGGTCCAGTTGCGACCTCCGGCACGCGCGTTGTATTCGAGGACCTGGACCGCGTAGCCGGCCTTCCTCAGCTCCAATGCAGCCACCATACCAGCGATGCCTGCGCCGAGGATGAGCACCGACGCGCCTTTCGGAGCGGTGCCGAGATCCGGCATGCCATTGAACGTGGTTTCGGCGGCCAGACCAAGACTGGTCATTGCCTGATACATCGCGGCACTGCCGGCCGTCATGCCGATCATGCGCAGCAAACCACGCCGCGTCATCCCGCTCGTCGTTGCCTCATCGCGCATGCGCTTCCCCTTGCGACCGGGCAAGAGTGTAATCCGATTTTTCGGTTGCGAGGTATGCCCGCTATTCGGGGACTTCCACAACATAGCCGCGCGCGCGCAGTTTCGCGAGCAGGCCGCTGTCACTGAGCAGGTGACGCAACGGCAGTACCGAGAACGTGGTGCGATTGGTGGCGAGTGCCTTGTCGGCGGCATCGAGCCAGATCGTCGCGAAGCGTTCGCGCAAATCGCCGAATCCTGCTTCCTCGACCACGCTCGCCTTGAGCACGGCATCGGCGCAGGCTTGCATCTGGTCGGTATAGGGCATCGATTGCAATGCTTCGATATCACCCTGCGCCCACGCGTTGGCGCGTAATTTCATCGCCTCGATATCGGTTTCAAGTCGACTCATCGTCTTGCTGAAGCAATCGAGGTCGTCAAGCGAGGTTTTCCTGAATTCCTTGACAGCCGAGCCCGGTGACTCGATGCGCATCTCGATGCGCGGTTCGACCAGTTCCACCTTGCTGCGTTTTGCCGCCTTCGTGATCGCCTTGCCAACGACGTCGTCGAGGCTGAGTCCGGATTGCTCGATAGCCTCGGTGTAGAGTTCTTGCGCCGCAAAGATCGGTCGGCGTTTTTCGATCCCGCTGTCATCGCCGATGTATTTTTGCTTGAGCAACAACCACCGCGCATACAGATCGGCAGGCACCACGTCGGCTAATTTCTGCTTGTCCGGATTGTTGCGCGCACTCATCAACGACGGCAGCAGAAACAAGCCGCGCAGCATGCCGCCCTTGACGCTGAAATTCACGCTGGGTCCGAGAATGACCTGCTGTGAATCGGCGATCGTCGCTTCGATGTCCTTGGAAACCCAGGCCATCTTTTGCGGAAGCGGACTCAAGGTACCGAGAATCCACAAGACGTGGTCATCCCTGCTGACCTTCCACATTCCGGGCCCGGGCTGCTCGCCACTGACGACGATCGTTTCAAGCGTGCCGAGGTCGGTCGCTTCGTTGACGGGCACCGCTTCGTCGGCTTGACTCAGCGAAGCGGCGAGCAAGCCGATGGCAAGTATCGCCGCGCGCATTAGCGGCACGAATCAACGCCGCCCGAATTCATGGACCGCATCAACCAGCACGGCGACGTGATCGGGGTTGATATCGGGCGTGATGCCATGGCCAAGATTGAATACGTGCCCCGGATGATCGCCAAAGCTCTGCATGACTTCGCGTACTGCTTCGCGAATGGCCTCCGGATTGGCGGCGAGCGTGGCAGGATCGAGATTGCCTTGCAGGGCGACCCGGGAACCAACCCGCTCACGCGCTTCGGACAGGCGGATGGTCCAATCGAGTGCCAGTGCATCGCAGCCCGTATCGGCCAATCCCTCAAGGTGCCCATTGGCGCCTTTTGAAAAAAGGATCAATGGAATATCGCGGGTCGCCGGATCCGATTTGAGTGTCTGCACGATCGTGTTCAGGTAGCGCTGCGAGAATTCAACAAATTGATCCGGCGCGAGCATGCCACCCCAGGAGTCAAACACCATGAGGGTTTGCGCACCCGCTGCAGCCTGTGCGGACAGATAGCTGCAGACGGCCTGGGTGTTGATATCGAGCAAATGGTGAAGGGTCTTCGGATCGTTCCACATCAAGGCCTTGGCCAGGGAAAAACTTGAAGAGCCGCCGCCTTCGATCATGTAGCAGGCGAGTGTCCATGGGCTGCCCGAAAAGCCGATCAGGGGCACGCGGTCATTGAGTTCGCGGCGGATCAGGCGAACGGCATCGGTCACGTAGCGAAGATCGGTTTCCGGATCCGGAACACCGAGTTTCATGATCGCTTCGCGGCTGCGCAACGGATGATGGAATTTCGGGCCCTCACCCTCGATGAAATGCAGTCCGAGTCCCATCGCATCGGGAACGGTCAGGATGTCGGAAAACAGAATGGCGGCATCGAGATCGAAGCGGGCGAGCGGTTGCAGGGTGACTTCACAGGCCAGCTCCGGATTCTTGGCGAGGCCCAGAAAACTCCCCGCGCGCTCGCGCGTCGCCCGGTACTCGGGCAGATAGCGACCGGCCTGGCGCATGATCCAGACGGGCGTGGTGTCCACGGGCTCGCGCTTGAGCGCGCGCAGGAAGCGATGTTTGGTCATGGGCAACTCCAGGAATTCAAAGCGATGGATGTCAGCGCGCCAGCTCTTTCTGCAGCAGGCCGATGCGGCGTGGCCAGCCTGAGCTGATCGCCGCGTCTGTGGGTAGCGACGAGCGCGCGGTGCGCGCGCTATCGAGGTCGGCGAAATCCGACCAGCACAAGCTGAACCAGTCGCCATCGGGCATGCCGAGCTTGAGCAGATAGAGGCGGCCCGGCTGATTGTCGAAAGCGCGGAGCAAGCCATCGAGCGCGGCCGCATCTCGCACGCTGGCCAGGACAAGGGTGTAGTGGCTCGCAGGCAGACTGAGGAATTCGCTCGCGCCCGGAACAGTCGCGATGGAGGGATTGGCAGGAGTCGTCAGCGAAGCTTGCGCTGCTGGCTCGGCCACTGCTGGTACTTGTTCTATCGAGGGCGTTTCGACAATCGGGGCTTCAGCACTCGCACGACTGCTTTGCGGAGGTGGCGCGGAGTCGCCCTGTTCCAATGCGGGCGCTGAAGGCGTCGTTGCTGCGTCAGGCGGCGGCGCGACTGGCGGCGTCGGTTCCACGGCGGATTCCGTTTGTGCCGCGACGTCTGCCGATGTAATTGCTGCTGCGTTGCTGATGGGCGGCTCGGTCGGTGCGGCCGCTTCGACGGGCGTTGACGCGCTTGGACTCGCCGACGGCATCGCGGCCGGGTTCTGCATCAGATAGTTGGGCAACTTGTTCGCGGGAGGAGCCAATGTCTCCGCGCGCGGCGTATCTGCGCTGACCTGCGCCGTCGCCGAAGGCTCGACAGTCTTCGTGGTTGCCTGCGGCGCCGAGGTGTCGGATTTGTCGCGACACTCGAAAGTCTGGCCATCCGCCGACGGAATGCAAACCTTGTCGTGCCCAGGCTCGAAAGCTTCGGATGCGAGCGCTAACAGGAGCAAGCCCACGCTGGCACAAATGCTATTGCGCATTCGCATTGTCGATGCCCTGGCTGAAAACGATATGGAAACCGCGCTTGACCTGCGAATCACGGGCTTTCTCGAATGCATCAATCGCACTGTCGTGATCGAGGTAGACCTCGCGTTTGAGGCTCGATCGGGCGCCTTCCTGACCCCACTCGCGATACAAGGTCCAGCCGCCGAGCAGATCCTGCTGCAGCGAGAGCTGGTAGAAACGGGGCGATTCGGCCGTGGCCGCTCGCGTTTGCATGTAGATACGCATCCGAGGATTTTAGCCTGCAATGCGATCAGTTGGCTGAATCGATACTCAGCCTGCCTCAAGGTTCGCCTCGATCAGCGCATCGTCGACACCGGCAACGACTTCGGCCTTGCCGATACCGCGCCAAAGTATCAGGCGCAATGCGCCGCTGACCGATTTCTTGTCGAGGCGCATGCGTTCGAGCAGGCGGCTCGATGAGTGACCCGAAGGAATCCGCGTCGGCAGACCGAATCGCTCAAGCAATGTCTGCAACCGATTCGCATCGTCGGCGTCGGCAAGCCCGAGCGTGCTCGACAGGCGCGCTGCCAGCAGCATGCCGATCGCCACGGCCTCGCCATGCAGGATCTCGCCATAGCCGGCTTCAACCTCGATCGCATGACCAAAGGTATGGCCGAAGTTGAGCAAGGCGCGCTCACCGAGTTCGCGCTCGTCACGGGCGACGACGCCGGCCTTGTGTCGGCAGCTCACTGCGATGGCTTCGTTCAAGGCATCGAGATCACGCGCAAGCAGCCGATCCACATGGGTTTCGAGCCAGACGAAAAATGCAGGATCACCGATCGCGCCGTATTTGATCACTTCGGCAAGGCCCGCGAGGAATTCGCGATCGGGCAGGGTGGCCAAGGTCGAGGTGTCGATAAACACGGCGCGCGGCTGATGGAAGGCGCCAACCAGATTCTTCCCGGCCGGAAGATTCACCCCGGTTTTGCCACCGACCGAAGAATCGACCATGGCCAGCAAGGTTGTCGGCATCTGGATGAAATCGATCCCGCGCATCCAGCACGATGCGGCAAATCCGCCAAGATCTCCGATCACGCCACCGCCGAGTGCAATCAAAGTGGCATCGCGACTCGCGCCAAGACGCGCCAGTGCATCGAGCACGCGGGCGACGTTGTCGAAGGTCTTGTATTGCTCACCATCCTCAAGGATCACCGTGCAATGATCGAGGCCTTCCAATCCAGCAATAACTCTTTCCAGATAGAGCGGGGCGATCGTGGCATTGCTCAGCAGCAGCACATGGCGACCGCCTATTGCCGCCCGCCAAGTGGGTGCGTCCTGCAGAATGCCGTTGCCGATATGGATCGGATAGCTGCGCTCGCCGAGGGCGACATCAAGCTCGATCATGGGTGGTTTCCGTCTCCAGGTAATGCCAGTTTTTTGCGATCTGCAGGCCGACATGGCGAGCCATGGTCGCGCTGCTGCCAAGGCTTGAGGCGCTGATGCGCAGATCAGCCGTCTCTTCATACAAAGGATTTCGCAGTGCGGCCATGCGTTCGAGTTTTTC
>JBBQTY010000042.1:0-24274 GCA_038234445.1 Lysobacterales bacterium | reverse complement strand
GGTCAGCAAGCCTGTTCTGAGGTGTGCCTCAAATGTCGTCGTCCATTTTGGCCAGTACATTCAATGTCCTAGTAGGATGGCGATCTTGAGCGGTCAGAACACAAGCGAGAACTTCGCCGATGATGGTCTTAATCCCGATCAAGCCCGCAAGAAGAGCTTGTTCCCCCCGAATGGTGCCTTAATGGAATCCTCGCGACGAGTCTTGATTACAGGTGCAGGCAGTGGTCTTGGCCGCGCATTGGCGTTCCGTTATGCCGAAGCGGGATGGCGTGTGGCCTGCGCCGATATACGTCTCGATCGCGCCGAGGAAACCGTGAGTCTGATCACCGGTTTCGGCATCGGCGCGATGGCCTTGCAAGTCGATATCGGCGACGACGATTCTTTCGAGGGCCTGCGTGACATGGTGCTGGCTGCCTGGGAAGGCGTTGACCTGGTCATCAACAACGCCGGTGTCAGCGGTGGCGGGTCGGTGCTCAACGCGTCGATGAAGGATTGGCACTGGATGCTCAATATCAATCTGCTCGGCGTGGTTCGCGGCTGTCGCCTGTTCGGTCCGGTGCTGATCGAGCAGGGCGGCGGACACATCGTCAACATTGCCTCATTCGCGGCGCTCGCCGGTGGACCCGGCATGGCCACCTATGCCACCGCGAAGGCCGGTGTAGTCACGGTTTCCGAGGGGCTGCGCGCCGATCTTGATGGCAGCGGCGTCGGCGTGTCAGTCGTTTGCCCGAGCTTCTTCCAGACCAACCTGCTCGAAGGCTTCCGCGCTCCTGACAACGCCCCGCTGAAAATGGCGACCGCGCTGATGCGCGAAGCAAAGGAAAGTGCGGCCGATATCGCCGAGGCCATCTACAAGGGTGTCGAGCGTCGCCAATTCCTGATCCTGCCGAGCGCTCAAGTACGCAACCTGTGGCGGCTCAAGCGCTGGTTTCCAGAATTGTATTTCCGCAAGCTGATGCAGATCGTGCGTGCGCGCGGGAGCCGTTGATGGATCCCTTGCTGATCTATGGTGCCAACGGCTATACCGGAAAATTGATCGCTGCCGAAGCGGTTCGTCGTGGACTCAAACCCGTGCTCGCCGGTCGCAATCGCGATGCACTCGACACACTCGCGGTTCCACTCAAGCTGACCCGGCGCGTGTTCGAGCTCAACGACACCGCGGAAATCGATCGCAATCTCGACGGGGTAACCCTCGTGCTCAATTGCGCCGGGCCGTTTTCGCAAACCTGCGAACCATTGCTCGCGGCTTGCCTGCGCAACAAGATCCACTATCTCGATATCACCGGTGAAATCGATGTCTTCGCGCATTGCCATCGCATGCACAAGCAAGCGAAGCATGCGGGCACGGTGGTTATGCCTGGCGTCGGATTCGATGTTGTGCCGACCGATTGTCTCGCCGCCATGGTCAAGCAGCGGCTCCCCGATGCCACCCATCTGGTCCTCGCTTTCGAGGCCGGCGGTGGCCCGAGTCCCGGTACCGCGAAAACCACGGTCCAGGGCCTCGCCAACGGTGGACGGGCGCGCATTGATGGCGAGCTGCGCGAAGTGCCACTGGCATGGAAATCGCGGGAATTCACCCGCAAGGATGGCAGCCGTCGATCCGCCATGACGATCCCTTGGGGCGATGTCTACACGGCCTTTGTTTCGACCGGCATTCCGAATATCGAAACCTATATGGCCGTGTCGGCAAAGACCATCGCACGCTTGCGCTGGCTGCGTCATTTGCGCGGCCTGCTCGGCTTGCCCCTTTTGCAACGCTATCTGCAGAACAGAGCCGGCAGGACCGACGGCCCGGACAAGCAGCGCCGTGGAAACAGCGGCTGCGAGGTCTGGGCCGAAGCGCACAATGCCAGCGGCAAGCAGGTGGCCGCATCGCTGCGCACGCCGAACGGCTACGACCTCACCGTAACGGCGAGTCTGGGTATTGTTGAACACCTGCTCGCGAACACGCCCGCTGGCGGCTACTACACGCCCTCGATGCTGATGGGCGCCAATTACGTGTTGAGTCTGCCAGGCGTTGCCCTGCTTGATTCAAGAATGCGCCAGGCAAGCGACTTGCTAGACTCTGCCGCCACGTCTCCCTGATCGAGTTCACGCATGTCGACCACCAAACCGCCTCTGAGCTTCTTCCCGGCGTTGATCTTCTCGTCGCGCTGGTTGCAGCTTCCGTTGTATCTCGGCTTGATCGTCGCCCAAGGCGTCTACGTCGTCTTGTTCGTCAAGGAGTTGCTGCACCTGATCCTGCACGCGACCTCATTTGGCGAGCAGCAGATCATGTTGATCGTGCTTGGCCTGATTGACGTCGTGATGATCTCGAATCTGCTGATCATGGTGATCGTCGGCGGCTACGAAACCTTTGTCTCGCGACTCGGCCTGGAAGGCCATCCCGATCAACCGGAATGGCTCAGCCACGTCAACGCCTCGGTGCTCAAGGTCAAGCTGGCCATGGCCATTATCGGCATTTCCTCGATCCACCTGCTCAAGACCTTCATCGCAGCAGGCACCCTGGAAGGCTTGCCGTTCTGCACCGGAGACGCCCTGGGCAGCGCCGCTCAGGCAGCTCTGAATGGCACCGTGCAGACCTGCTCGACACTGACCACGCAAGGTGTCATGTGGCAGACAATAATCCATTGTGTATTTATTATTTCAGCGATCGGCATTGCCTATACCGATCGCCTGATGCAGAGCGCAGCGCGCGGAAAGCACGCGGAAGCACATTGATTGGGTTGCGGTTCACCATGCTGAACACCAGCAGGGCAGCGAATCGCCCACATCTTGCGCAGGTCTCTCTGGATCGACATGCTCGTCGCTCGAATCAACAAGCAAGGGGACAACAAGATGCGCATGGGACTGATCATTGCGGGGATTCTGCTGATCGCGCTCGGAGCTGCTGCTTTCACCGGCAGCCTCAATTTCACCAAGGACAAGGAAGTGCTGAAGGTCGGCGAATTCTCGGCCAGCGTGAAGCAGGAAAAGACCGTGCCGCAGTGGCTCGGGGGCGTCGGCGCCCTGGTCGGTCTCGGCCTGGTGGCTGCCGGAGCGATGCGCAAGAGCTGATTGCGCAATCATGTGGTCGCGCGATCGGAGCCCTCAATCGATTGCGCGTTTGCCACCGCCGCGTCATCGGTTAATCTGGCGCGATGGATGTCTCCCACCTGCTGGATGATCTCAATCCGGCCCAACGCGAAGCCGTTACCGCCGCACGAGGACACTATCTCGTGCTCGCTGGTGCCGGATCGGGCAAAACGCGCGTACTCACGCACCGCATCGGCTGGCTGCTCGAAGTCGATCGCGTTTCGCCGTGGTCGATCCTTGCGGTCACCTTCACCAACAAGGCGGCTGCCGAGATGCGTGCACGCACGCAGAATCTCGTTGGCGAGGGCCAGCGCGGTCTCACCATCGGCACCTTCCATGGCATCGCGCATCGTTTGTTGCGCCGGCATTGGCGCGAGGCGGGATTGCCCGAAACTTTCCAGATTCTCGATTCCGACGATCAGCAACGTCTGATCAAGCGCACCATTCGCGGACTCGGCATCGACGAAGCGCGTTTTCCGCCGCGCCAGGCAACCTGGTTCATCAATTCAGCCAAGGATGAGGGCAAGCGCCCCGAAGCGATCGACGCCGGCGGCAATCCGCTGGCCAGTACGATGATCGAGATCTATGTCGCCTACGAACGCGCGTGTCAGCGCGCGGGTCTGGTTGATTTCGCCGAGCTGCTGCTGCGCGCGCATGAATTGTGGCTGCACGACGACGCCCTGCTCGCGCACTATCGCGAGCGCTATCAGCATCTGCTGATTGACGAATTCCAGGATACCAATACGCTGCAATACGCGTGGATTCGGGTGTTGGCGGGCAACACCGGCCAAGTGTTCGTGGTCGGTGATGATGATCAGGCCATCTATGGCTGGCGCGGCGCGCGCGTTGAAAACGTGCAGCACTTCCTGCGCGATTTTCCGAACGCAAAAACCATCCGCCTCGAACAGAATTATCGTTCAACTGCGAACATCCTCGGTGCGGCGAATGCGGTGATCGCTCACAACCCGAGCCGCCTCGGCAAGCAGTTGTGGACGGCCGATGGCAGCGGCGATGCAATTGAGGTGTACGCGGCCTACAACGAGCAGGATGAGGCGCGCTTTGTCATCGAGCGCATCCGCGAATACCTGCGTGAGCACAGCGCCAACAATATCGCGATCCTGTATCGCTCGAATGCGCAGTCGCGCAACTTCGAGGAACATCTGGTCCAGAACAAGATCGCCTACCGCGTCTACGGCGGTCAACGCTTCTTCGATCGCGCCGAAATCAAGGATGCGCTGGCCTATCTGCGCCTGATGGCAAACCGACACGACGATGCCGCGTTCGAGCGTGTCGTCAACACGCCGCCGCGCGGCGTCGGTGACCGCACGATCGATTTGCTGCGCGCGCGTGCACGTCGTGAAGATACATCAATGTGGGAAGCCGTACTCGGTGAGTTGACCGACAGCACATTGGCTGGCCGCGCGAAGAATGCACTGCGTGCATTTCTGACTCTGATCGAGGAGCTCTCGCGGGATTGTTTGGTCGCACCTTCTCGTCATCTCGGCGAAGGCCGGGATGACGCTGAGTCGGGGTTGGCTTTCGCAACGGAAAATGTAGCTGGTTCCGGGATTGTCCAAACGGAAGATCCCAGCCCGGTCGACGAGCCTCTACCCCTCGCCGAACAGATGGATCACGCGATCGTGCGCTCCGGATTGCGCGACTATCACGAGAAGGACAAGACCAGCGCCGAAGCGCGCACAGAGAATCTCGATGAACTGATCAATGTCGCGAGCCGTTTCGAGCGTACCGCGGAAGATATCGAGGCGGGATTGTCCGATCTGTCGGCCTTCCTTTCGCATGCCGCGTTGGAGGCGGGTGAAGCGCAAGCCGAAGTCGGCCAGGATTGCGTGCAGTTGATGACTCTGCATTCGGCCAAGGGGCTGGAGTTTCCGCTGGTGTTTCTGGTTGGTCTCGAAGACGGCCTGTTCCCAAGCCACAAATCGCTCGAAGAACCGGGTCGCCTCGAAGAAGAGCGAAGGCTCGCCTATGTCGGCATCACCCGCGCACGCGAGCATCTGATCCTCTGCTACGCCGAGACGCGGCGCATGCACGGCATGGAAATGTATGGCCGTCCTTCCCGCTTCATCGGCGAAATACCGCGCGACCTGCTGCACGACATCCGTCCGCGCGTCCAGGTCAGTCGCCCGATGCGCGATTCGGGCCATGTTGAATTCGAAAGCGAATCCCGCAGCTTCAAGCTTGGACAGCGCGTCATGCATTCGAATTTTGGCGAAGGTGTTGTCGTCGACTTTGAAGGCAATGGCGCGCACACCCGCGTTCAAGTCAATTTTGAAAGCGCCGGGCAGAAATGGCTGGTGCTTGCTTACGCCAATCTGACCGGGATCTGAGAGAGAGTCAGTCAATGCTTCGTCTTGGTTCGGCGAAAACCGCAACGCGGTTTCCACCGCACGATGCGTAGTTCGATCAAGTCAGCAACTTATTGCGCGAACGGCGGAATCACCTTCAGTGGTATCGCCCCGCACTAATGCGTTCATTGTGCAAGAGAATTCCGGTTTGAATGCCGTGTGGAAAATACCACATATAGCGCGTCAGATACTATCGACCACTTTATTGCTATCGATCAGAATTTGCGGGAAAACCCAGCGGATGCGACTCTCACTAATGCTGGCTTGCAAATACGACACCGCCGCGTGATGGAGTGAGGCTTCCGCCTACCTCATCCATTGCTCGACGCCGCCTTTCCATCCAGCAAGTACAGACGTGCAAGCTCCCAGTGGCGCCGTACCGTACGTTCACTTTGTTTTCGTGCACTGGCGATATCTTCGAATGTCATGCCGCCGAAGTAGTGCAGCATGACCAGCTGGGCCAGTTCCGGATCAACCGTTTCGAGCGTATCGAGGGCTTGGTTCATTGCCAGCAACTCCTCCAGTGGCCGTTCTCCACTGACCAATCCCTCGGTCAGGGTGGCAGCGACCAGTCCGCCGCCGTGGCGAGGTGTCAAATGCTGACGGCAGGCGTCGATCAGGATCTGGCGCATGGCACGGGCAAACAATCGATAGAAATGCTCGCTGTCGAGTACCTCGTCAAGCGCCGAGTCGGACAGTTTGAGATAGGCCTCGTGGACCAATGCCGTCGGATTCAATGTGGCCTGGCCACCCGCGCGGCGCAACGAAAGGCTTGCTATGCGTCGTAGCTCGGCATAGGTGAGATCAAACAATTGCTGATCGACATCATCACGGCCATTGCGCGCGGCGTCGAGCAATGAGGTGAAATCGTTCGGTGTTGACATGGCAGCAAGGGCGACAAGGCGGCGGTTTGACGAGGCTCAAGTCTACACGACACACCGAAATGTCCGGTTTCGATGGAAATCTCGATTTAGATTACAGGCCCGACCAAATTCGTGTCGCGCAGCCCTTCGGAGACTTCCATGAATCTCGTTCCAGAACTTCTGTCCTGCGTTGAAAAGCTGTCTCGAAACGGAAAAGTCCTTCCAGGTCCGGGTGTCCGATGGGCGACTGCCGTTGTCGGTGTTCTGCTTTCGGCGTCAACGCTGGCAGAACCCTTTGTCACGGACCCAATGCCATCAGGATTCGATGGCGTCTATTTCGCAACGGGATCACCCAATTATTCTGCTCCATCCCTCAAGCCTGTGGCGGTGGACTTCAATGGCGATGGGCAGACGTCCTGGTATGCCGGTGGTCGTCAAGTCGCCCATCCGAAAACGCCGACGCCGCTCGATCCGGATCGTTATGTCAACAGTGCTCTCCCGGCTGTCTCCTTGGCCGCTTGTCCTTCGTGTACACCGCGCTACCGAGCCTTTGCCGTGGGTGATGTGAACCGCGATGGAAATCCGGATATCGTCCGTATCAATGAATGGATAGGCCAGTCATACACCTACACGCTCCAGGTTTTCCTGGGCGGCGGTGACAACACCTTTGCGGCAGGGTGGCGGGAGGATTTTCAGGATTCTCCCGGGTTCAATGCCGGTGACATCTACTTTCAAATTGCATTGGCGGATTTTGACCGAGACGGTGATCCCGATCTGGCCGTGCTGACGACGTATCAGTTCACCAACACCGACGCTTCGCCTCACTTCGACGCGGGAAATTTGCGTATCCGCTGGAATCAGGCGAATACGTTCGCCATGCAAAGCGTGCTTCAAAGTAAGCATTTCGACGTGCTCGCAAAGCTGTATGTGGCGGATCTCGATAGGGACGGCGATGACGACATCATGGTCAATTCCCGCACGATCTGGACACAAGACGACACATATTCGCCGACAGCCAGCTTCTTCACCAACGCAGGGTCCGGGACCTTCAGCGTCGCGAACGACAGTGCATTCGTCGCTACCGAGGGCTTCATTGATATCAATCGCGATTCGTTCCCCGATTTCGTGACCTACCAAAACAACGTTTTTGGTGGTCCGCTGTCCTGGGCCAACAACAATCACGCCGGGAGTTTCAACAATCTGACTGTCTACACGCAGGAGGTGATTTCCGGACTCCCGCTTGCGTTTGCGGATTTTGACGAGGACGGGGTCGGCGACTTGCTCAGTGGCGAAACGATTTCTGGGCAGAACGCACTTGTTCTGCGTCGTGGTCAAAGCAACAGCACGCTAGGTACGGCGCAAACCATGTCCACCTTGCCATCTGCCATTGTGCAATTAGGTGTCGGAGATGCACGCGGCGATGCCGACCAGGATGTTCTGTTGCGCCTGGCAAACAACACATTTCAACTGGCCCGCAATCAGGCTCAGAGGCTGGATTCCTGGCGCGGTACCTCGACGGTGGCCTTCAGCCAGAATGGACTTTCAAAGCTCAAGGTTGTCGATATGAATCTGGATGGCATCGATGACCTGCTGGCTTTGCAGCCCAGCGGATCGCATGCCTATCTGTCATTGGGAAACAACGTCGGCGGGTTCAACCCGGCTGAATTCAAGATTTTGGCCAACGGTCCATCGGACATCACAGTCGGTGACTTCAATCGGGATGCACGCCCTGACTTCGCCTATGTGGTGCCTGGTGCCGATCAGGTGCGTACCGTGACCCAGAACGGCAACATCTTTTTCGGCTGGGCCGATACCAGCATCGGAACCTTCGACGGCGCGGCCCTGATCAGTGCCGGCAATGCGATCACCAACAATGCGACGACCGATCTGCTCGTTGCCAGTAACACGACGGGCGGCCTGCGCTGGTATCTGAACAATGGCGGCGCAATTTCATGGACGGGCACGAGTCCCGTGGCAACACAGGATCCCATTCCACAAAGTCTGGCCCTGGTACCTCACTACCACGGGTTTGGTGACGCCGCAATGAGCTGTGCGTCGAACGATATCGCCTTTTACATCAACGGTTACAACAATATACTTGGTTGGAATCGATACGCCAGTTTGCTGCAAGTACAATCCGTTGCTCAGTCCGGATTCTGCGCTTCGGTCGATATCGCCGCGGATCTTGAAAAAGAGTTGGTGTTTGTCGATGGTGATGGCCGCCTGGTCTGGTGGAACCCCGATGACAATCCGGTCGTGACCACGTCGACCATCGCCAACAGCGTGCCCGGAATGGTCAATGCCATCACCGCCGTGGATTGGAATGCCGATGGCCTGAAGGATTTGCTCGTGGCCACCACGCAAGGTCTGTATCTCTATGTTCGTGAAGGTCAGACTGACGCCTGGGTTCAGCGATTGCTGTATGCCGACACGGTGCTGGGCGTCACTGACGTGGTGGCGATCGATGTCAATCGCGACAGTCTTCCGGATACGGCTTTCATCAATGGTGGCTCGGTTCGCGTGCTGGAAAACACGTCGAGTATCGTTGCCCCGGTTTCCGCGGGATTTCCGGAAGGCATGCCGCTGACACTGGCGCCGGGAGCCGCTGGCCGCGTATTCGAAATTGGCATCAACAATCCCGGTCGCTTTGGGGAGGATGCCAGCATTGCAGTCAAAGGTACCCGCGTGGTGTTCAACAAGGCGGTGCAAAGCGGTGGTACCTGGAGCATCAGTACAGCGATGACACGTTCCGAAGTCGAGCAAGCGGTGGCCAGCGTATCGCTGCTGATGGATGGCCTCTTGATAGGCACCAGCAGCACGACTCTGGTTGGTGCTAACGGCGAGCTGCAGATCAACTACAACAGCATTCTGGGCAACGTTGTGCCAATTCCGGCCAGTGAAACCAAGCAGCTTACGGTGCGTGTGACCCTCAAGCCCACAGCAGCCAGCGCCAGCTACAAGAATTTTTACCTTTCCCATTCCAACACGTCGGGAGTGGCTCAGGTGCTGCACGGGAGTGAAATGATTGGACGCACCGAGGTATTCGGGTGGGCGGTGTCTAATCGGATCAGCTTTGATCCTGTCGACCTGGATGTCATCTTCAAGGACGGTTTCGAATAGCGAAATCGATTCCAGATGGTCGGTTGACCCGTCTTGGCGGGCAACCGGCCTGGCCTGACTGAGCGCAACTCGTCGGCTAAGCCTTGGGGTTCTCGCCGATAATTTCAAATGTCATGAGATACAATGGCAATGTACACTAATATGATCTGCATGATGTCGCGCCTTGATGGTTTATTGCGCGCGGCGCCGGAAGTCAGGCACATAACTGAACGCACGCGCCGTGGCTCGATCCCCCGGCATGTTTTGACTGAATTGCTCGACTCCTAGCGTGAACCAATGCTGGGCCTCGTCATCGATTTTCATTTGTTGCAGGATGGCCGCAAAATAGATCGCAGCCTCCGCGCGATGTCTGGGGGCGATGTCATCGTCCTTGAACATCTGGTTTACTTGTTCGCGAAGTTCGTCAATGCTGGAATGCTCGCTGCCTTGCCTTGACGACGCCAGTGCACAGATCAGGATCAGGCGTTTGGCGGGCTGACTCTGGTTTCGCGATGCGCTCAATAGCGCCTGGGCCTGCGCACAGGTGGCCAGTGCGTCGGCATTTTTTCCGGAAATCACTTGAACCTGCGCTCGCAGAATCATGAAGTCGGCGAGCATGCGGTGATGCGCAGTTGTGAGTACCGGAATCGATTTCTGCAAAGTCTGTGTTGCATCTGGCAGGTCACCACGCAGTATGTGTATCTGCGCCACGACGCGCTGCCAGATCATCGTTTCGACGGCATTTTCCCCGAGCAATCGGCTGGTCAAGGCAATCGCTGCATCCGCCTGTCTGCGCGCTTCATCGAGATCATCGATGCCGAGCGCAATGTTTGCCAGCGAACCATGGATATAGGCCATGCGCGCAGCTCCGCCACCGGGACTGGCAGCGAGCAACTCGCCAGCGCGCTCGATGGCGGGTTTGGCCTCGGCATATCTGCCGAGACTGATCAAGGTCGAGCCAACATTGTTGTAGTCCACCGCCAGTTGCGGTGAATCAGCGCCATAAATGGCCGTGCGATCAGCCAGATTGCGCTTTCCAATGGCAAGCGCCTCGCGCAAGTGGCCTTGTGCATTGGCATTGATCAACATGGTGGTGCGTACCACGAGCAGATCGCGGCGCTCGGCTTCGGTAGGGGGGGCAGGAGCCTTGCTGGCGATGGTTCTTTCAGCCAGCGCCAGCGCTTCGCCGAGATTGGCTTGCGACTCCTCAATGCGTGTCATGCGCGACAGCACTTGACCGCGCATGGTCAGACCTTCGATCAGCCCGTGCCCATGGTTGCGGGTTTCGCGCGCTCGCTCGATGGCACTATCAAGTAGGGTAATGGCTCGCTCAGGCTCATCAAGTTCACTCAATAGCTGGGCAAACATCATGCCGAGTTCAATCTGTACGTCGGGTGCCTTGGCAAGATCCTTGTCGATTTTGGGCAACAGGCCGATCACCCAGTCACGCATGGTCAGCCGACTACCATCGGGATTCTTGTTGGCCTGGGCTTCACGCAGGCGATTGACGATGAAATCGCGAGTGACTTCCGCGTGTTGGGTCGCTTCTTCGGCAAGTATGCGTTGCGCTTGCTCGGCACTTGCCGCGGCGCGGGCGATTCGAGCTTGTTCCAGCGCGACCGCGCTGATCGCCAGCAGTCCAATCAGCGCCAAGGCAATGGTCGCGCTGAGCGCTCGATGGCGATTGACCATGCGCTCGAAGCGGTACCAATTGCTATTTCCTTTGGCGATCAAGGCGCGGCCGTCGATCAAGGCGCGCAGTTCTTCTGCGAAAGCGTCCGCCGACGAATAGCGAGCCGCAGGACTCTTGGCCATGGCTTTTTGCAGTATCAAATTCAGTTCGCCACGTACGCGGCGAATACTCCGCTTGCCGCCGGGCGAGGATAGTTTTTCAAGATCCTGCGTTTTCAACGGGGCCGGATCGGTATCGCAAACGGCTTGGCCCCAGGCCATTCTTTCACTCGGTGTACCGCCATAGGGCAGTCGTTCCGAGAGCAGGACGTAAGCCAGCACGCCGAGCTGATAAAGGTCGGTGGCGACGGTGATGGCTTCGCCTCGGAATTGCTCGGGGGCGGCGTATTCGGGTGTCATCGGCCCCGGCCCGGCTGAGGTCAGTTCGGGAGACGACTCATCGTCAATCAGCTTGGCGATACCAAAATCAAGAAGCTTGACGTGGCCATTCTCATCGATCATCACATTGCTGGGCTTGAGATCACGATGGACGACAAGGTTTCGGTGAGCGTGAGCCAGCGCTTCACTCACGGTGATCAGCCACTGCAATCGAAGACGCAAAGGAGCACGCAGGTGCGTGGCGGCATCGACTATCGATTGGCCAGCCACGTATTCCAGAACAAGAAAAGGCGCGCCACTGCTCGACTCGCCGGCATCAAGGAGCTGGGCGATGTTGGGGTGTCGCAAACTGGAAAGAATTTTCTGTTCGCGCAGAAATCGCTCGCGCAGGCGAGCTCCGGTGTCCGCCATGAGTTTCAGTGCTACCTGATGCACATAGCCCTGATGTCGCCGTTCGGCCCGGTACACGGTGCCCATGCCACCGCGTCCAAGCAATTCAACCAATAGATAGGGGCCGAACTGGCTGCCCACCAGCGAATCGGCATGTTCCTCCGCAGACGGCACTGACACATCGATTTGCAATTGGTCGGCGACGTCATTCAATGGGCGATCCAGCAAGATATTCTCACCAAGCCGGCTCAGCATTCGCGCAAGGATCGAACCCAATTCCGGATCGCTGGCACTGACCTCGGCGAGGTAGGCAGCGCGTTCGGTGTCGCCCATATCCAAGGCATGATCCAGCAGCGGACGCAGCTGAATCCATGGCGGTGCTGCTGCGTCGCTTGCGTCTTGATCGCTGCTGTGATCTGTCATCAGTCTTACGCCCCCGATACCCACCTGTCACTATGCTTCGTTCTTCAGAGAATCCAGCGGACGGTGCCGGCCGATGACCTTCGCGCCCAATGATTTGCGGCTATCCAGTGGTTGCCGTTTTGACTGAAGACACCCCAGCGTGATTCTGACTGATCGTTGGATGCGGTGTGAATGGGTTTCTCGCTGCGAAAGGCTGACCTGCCGGATCGACAGGACTTGCGACCATTCACAAGATCTCAGCACCAACCTGCAAGTCTTGCGCGGATGGATGCGATGTTGGTCGGCCGGTTCTGGGTAGCGTTTCGCAGGGCGGGAGGTGCGAAGCGCATTTCGCCGCAAGCAGCGAAGAAGCCAGCCACATCACGCACGCATTCTGGAACAGAGGCGCCCAAGGCGGGATATCTCCCGCCGTGAAACAATGAAACATTCCGCTTGCCACTGCCAACAACCCTCCACACCTGACTTCCAAGCCCCAATGATCGCCAACCTACCGATTCCACTCGCCCTCACCGGCATCGTTGTCCTCGGCGTGCTTGCGCAGTGGATCGCCTGGCGTCTGCGACTGCCGGCGATCGTGCTGTTGCTCGGGGTCGGCATCGTTGTCGGTCCGATCTTGCATGTGCTCGATCCGGACAAGATGTTCGGCGAACTGTTGTTTCCGATGACTTCGCTGTCCGTCGCGATCATCCTGTTCGAAGGCAGCCTGACCTTGCGCTTTCGCGAGATCCACGGCTTGCGCGGGCCCATCCTCAACCTGGTCACCCTCGGTGCCGCGATCAATATCTTCGTGCTGACAGCGGCCGCGCTTTATTTCCTGCACGCACCGATCGGCATTGCGCTGTTGATTGGAACCATCGCCAGCGTGACCGGCCCAACCGTGGTTTCTCCGATGTTGCGTGCGATCCGGCCGACCGCCGTGATCGACAAGGTGCTGCGCTGGGAGGGCATCATCATTGATCCGATCGGCGCGATTCTCGCCGTGATCGCACTTGAATTCGCGATGAAAGGCGGCAACAACGATACGTGGTGGGTGCTCGGAAAACTGGTCTTGTCTGGCAGCCTGATCGGCATTGCAGCGGCGCTGCTGCTCGGCGGCTTGCTCAAGCGCCATCTGGTGCCGTGGTACCTGCGCAACGTGGTCACCCTCGCTGTATTGTTCAGCGCGTTCACGGCGAGCAATACGATCGCGCATGAGGCGGGTTTGCTCGCGGTCACAATCATGGGTGTGATGCTGGCCAACACGCGCGATCTCGACATGGAGGATGTACTCAATTTCAAGGAGAGCCTGACGGTTCTGCTGGTCTCCCTGCTTTTCATCATCCTCGCCGCGCGTCTGGATCTCGGTAGTTTCCAGACGCTTGGTTGGGGTTTCCCGTTGTTCCTGATCGCGGTATTTTTCATCGCACGGCCGATGGCGGTGTTCGCCAGCGCGACCGGATCGAAGCTGAGCATGCGCGAACGCGGCCTGATCGCCTGGATTGGCCCGCGCGGTATCGTCGCTGCCGCGGTTGCCTCGTTGTTCGCGTTGCGTCTTGAAGCCGAAAACGTGATCGGTGGCGAGCTTCTGGTGCCGGCGATCTTCAGCATCATCATTGCCAGCGTACTCGTACAAAGTTTTACTTCGCGTCGCCTGGCGCTGCACTGGAAGCTCGCCGAGGAACAGCCGCTCGGTGTGATTATCGTCGGATCCGGTTTGGTACCGGTGACGATTGGCCAGTCATTGAAGAAGGCCGGCTACGACGTCACCCTCGCCGACAGCAACTGGGATGCGCTCAAGCGCGCGCGCATGGCTGGCCTCAAAACCTATTTCGGCAGTGTCGTATCCGATCATGCCGAACATCATCTTGATACGACAGGCGTAGCCCGCTTGCTGGCCATGAGCAATCGCCCGGGACAGAACACGCTGGCCTGCCTGCATTATCGCTCCGAGCTCGGTACCGACGGCGTCTATGCCTTGCGCACCAGCGAAGATCACGACAAGGTCAAGATGACCCTGACCGGTAGCCTCAAGATGCCCTGGTTGTTCGACGACCGCATCGACAACGTGCGCCTTGAAGATGCCATCGAAGGCGGCGCGGTGATCAAGACCAGCAAGCTCAAGGACAACTACACGCTGGCTGATCTCAAGCAGCGCAGCGAGGGCCTCGCCATCCCGCTGTTTGCGATTGATCCAAAGCGCCGCCTGATTCCGTTCACCTCGAACGAGGAGCCACCGGTCAAGAGCGGCTGGGAGATCATGGCCCTGCAGATGAAGCCGAAACACCCCGTCAGTGTCGAAGCCGGTACTGAGCTCGTCGAACCGGATTTACCGGACTGAATCGCTTGCGATCGATCGTCCGACCAGAGCGTTCAGCGAACGCGCCATAGACTCATCCTTCCGTGGACTCATTCCACGCATCGATGAGGAACCCGCCATGTCCGACGACAGCATCGCCAAGACACCTGCAGACCATCTCGCCGACTCGCTGGCCCAGCTCAAGGAAATGCGCCACTACTCGAAGGCCAACGTCGAGCATCTGACCGCTTCGTGGATCTTGTTTGAAGGCGAGCTCAAGGCGCTCAAGCAAACCGACAAATTCGAGGATCTCATGAATCGGCAAAGCCGTTTCTACGATGCGTTGGAAGTCGCCATCGCGTCACTCGAAGAGCAGCACAAGGAAATGACGACTGCGGCGGAGGAGTAGTGCCGGAGCGCGCAAGCTGATCCCTCCGTCAGCCCTCATGTCCGTTCGTCCTGAGCCTGTCGAAGGATGAGCGGACAACCGCGGACAATCGCCGACCAAGTCGAATGCTGTTTCTCTTCTCAAGGACGAGCAAGATTCTTTCGCTTCTACTCGCCAGTGGTAAGAAAAGCGTCAGCGCGCGGCGGCGGCCTACACGTGCGTGAATCGCGGGGGTTCTGGTTCCTGGTGGGCTCGATCCCTGATCCGAGCGAATGAAGAGCGTAAGCGAGCGGCGCCAAATCAGCATGAATCAGCGATTCACATTCAACCGCGCCGAGCGGCCTCAATAGCCGCAATATCAATTTTCCCCATACCCATCATGGCTTCAAACGCGCGCTTCGCCGCCGCTTGATCAGGATCCGTAATCGCGGCCATCAATACCCGTGGTGTGATCTGCCACGACAATCCCCATCGATCCTTGCACCAGCCACACTCACTCTCTTTCCCGCCATTACCGACGATCGCATCCCACAAACGATCCGTCTCAGCTTGATCATCGGTCGCCACCTGAAACGAGAACGCTTCACTGTGCTTCATCGCCGGCCCGCCATTCAGACCCAGACACGGAATACCCATCACGCTGAACTCGACAGTCAATACATTGCCCTGCTTGCCCGCGGGATAGTCACCCGGCGCACGATGCACAGCGAGCACTTCGCTATCCGGAAATGTTGCCGCGTAAAACGTCGCGGCCTCCAACGCGCCTCCGTCATACCAGAGGCAAATTGTATTTTTATTTCGCATCGCGGCTCTCCTCGATCAAGTGAATTGTTGCCCACGAACAACGCGTGACTTAAGAAATAAAGCGTTTTGTATCAAACTCGCATGGCGCTCAATTGTGTTCGTGCCGATGATGAAGGTCAGGATAGTGGGGATGCGAGTGGATCATGGGCTGATGCATGTGCGGGTGTGAATGCGGCTCGCTTCCATCCCACTCGAAATCATGCGCATGCTGATGGTGGTCATCATGTGCGTGCAGATGCTCATGTTCGAGCGCTTCATGTTCGTGTTCATGCACATGCTGTTCGCTGACATGCAACCAGACGCCCAGTGCCATCAGAGCGCCGGCGATCCAGAAGCTCAATCCCGGTGTTTCGCTTAACAGCAAAAGAGACAAGACAGCGCCGACAAACGGGGCCGTGGAAAAATACGCGCCGGTGCGCGCTGCACCGAGATGGCGCAACGCCAGAACGAAAGCGACTAGACTGACGCCATAGCCGATAAGCCCGACGATCCCGGCCGAAAACACGTGCAGCGGATCCGGAAAGCGCTGCCCGATGATCAGCGCGATGGTGATGTTGATGGTGCCGGCAACGCCGCCCTTGATCGCGGCGATCTGAACGGGATCTCCGCCCGACACCACACGGGTAAGGTTGTTGTCGATGGCCCAGCACGCGCATGCCCCGGCAATGGCGAATGCCCCCCAAGGCAAACCTGCCGCCGGGGCTTCGGACAATGACAAGATCACGCCGCCGGCGACGATGGCAAGCATGCCAAGGAAGACCCGGAGGTCAACATTCTCGCGAACCACGATCCATGCAACGAGGGCCGTCAGGACACTCTCGGCATTGAGCAGCAAGGATGCCGTTGACGCAGGGGTATATGCCAATCCGAACATCAACAGCACGGGACCCAGTACGCCGCCGAACAACACCGCGGCTGAGAGCCAGGGAAGATCGCGACGCTGCAGAGCGGCCTCCGAGCCCGCGCCACGGGGGCGCAGTCTACGCAGCAGTAGCCAAGCGCCGAGGCCCAGACCAGAGCCTGCGTAGAGCAACCCCGCCAACAGGATCGGTGAGATATCGGCGACCAGCAACTTGGCCAATGGGGTGCTTGCGCCGAAGAACACCGCAGCAAGCAAGGCAGGGCCAATCCCCGGCATCTGTTTTAGCCAATTCGTCATGCGCGCAATGATGCAGGATTTTCAGGCGTTCATCGGAAGCGGTTACGCAACGACTGTGTCGAAGTTCCGCCTTTTATCGAGAGCATAACCGTCATCATCGACAAGACGAGCGGTACTCGGGCAAACAACTTGGCCCGAGCCGCAAAGTTACCAGGCAAGATCATCAGGCACCGTGAACTGCGCGTAATACGCATCGTCTTCCGAGCTTTCGGCGGCGGGCTCTGCGCCAGACTGCTGACCGTGGTCAAGCACGATCATGCCGGCGTCGCGTTCGCGCACTTTTTCGCCAGCGGCGCGCGGCAACAACTCATAGCGATCGCCCAGTCGTGCGATCACGAGGGTTCCAGACGACAGCATTTTGCGCAGCTCATCGGTGACGAGGACGGTGCGGATGGCGCCGTCGGCACTGAAGCGGTATTCGATCTCGCCTGCACGCGGCACTTTCTTGTCTGCGATGATCTGTCGGGCCTGGACCGCCAATTCAGTGATGCGAATCCTGGCTTTGTGCTCGGCGGCCAGTGCGCGATCGCGCTCGGCCTTTTCGATTCGCGATCGCTCCGCTTCGAGCTGGATTTCGCTGAGCTGCGCGGGCCCCTTGCCGTGCCGGGCCTTGTTCTGCTCGCGCGCCACCTCGGCGACCTTGGATTTCTTGACCAGGCCGGCCTTGAGCAGTTGTTCCTGGAGCGGATTCGCCTTCGCCATGTCTTCGGTTTCGCATTCGGGATTTCCGGCCCATCATACCTGCCGACTTCTCTGTGATCTCCCCGATGGAATCATTCAGGTACCTCACAGGCTACCCAGCTCACGTACTCGAGCGAGTGCGTGTGTTGATCGACCAGGATCGGCTGGGCATCGTGTTGAACGACAAGTACGCTCAGCTGCACTCGGTGCGCAATGACGGCCAGTTGTACGACTATGTACAGGCGCTCAAGGAGCGCCACCTGCGCAAATCCGTGCCGCTCGGCAAGGTGATCTACGACGGCAAGTTGCAGGTCATGAAGCACGCACTCGGCACGCACACGAGCATCTCGCGGGTGCATGGCGGCAAGCTCAAGGCCAGTCGCGAGATTCGCATCGCCAGCGTGTTTCGCGAGGCGCCGGCCGAGTTCCTCAAGATGATCGTGGTGCATGAGCTCGCGCACTTGAAGGAAGCCGAGCACGACAAAGCCTTCTACCGGCTGTGCACGCACATGGAGCCGACATACCACGAGCTCGAGTTCGATTTGCGCCTCTACCTGACTCATCTTGATTCGATTCAGCGCCAAGCTTGAACCCGGCGATCGAGCGCGAAAACGCCTCGAAACCAACAGATCTGATCCATCGGATTGCCCGTTTGAGACGACAACATGACTCCTGCAGCGATGTCGCCGGCGGACGTGCCGTTGCGTCCGACCGTCATGCCGAGGATTTCCCATGTCGTTTCTCAAACCCGCGATGTTGCCTATACGGCTTCATGATTTTCCGATGCAAGACGTATCCGAATTGACCGCCGACGCGGAGTTGATGGCGATACTCAAGACAACGGCCCTCGTCGAATCGCGCGCCGACCGCTATGCGGAATATCTGCATGCGGTCTTTCGTGATCGCGACAGTCGTTGGCGCGAAGCGATTGAACAATGGAAAGCCGAAGAACGACTGCATGGCGAGTTGCTGCGCAAGCTGGTTGTCGCGGCTGATCCTGTTTTTGATTTCGATGCGGCCATGCAAGCCTACGAGACAATGGTTCCCTACCACGTCTGCGATGGACAGTCGGTGCGCGGCTCCATCGCTGGCGAACTGGTCGCGCGCTGCGTGGTTGAGGCCTTGGCCAGCACGTTCTATCGGGCGCTACGGGAAAGTCTTGCGACGACGAATCCAGGCACCGCGACGGCAGCGCTGGCCGCTTTGGCGCGCGATGAAGCGCGCCACTACGGCATGTTTGTTGGGATGCTTCGCGAAGAGCAGAAATCCCCGAACGCACTTGGGCGCTGGCGTCGTTGCTGGATCGGTCTGCGCCGGATGACTGAATTGGGCGATCAACAAATCATTGGCGCCTACGTTGCCGCGAGTGCCGCAACGGCAAACGATGGGCCGCAATGGATCGCGTCGAAGCGCTACGCGAAGGCACTCTATCCGCGCTACCGATTGGAGCACCTGCTCTTCGCTTCGCGGCTGATCTGTCCAGTACTGTCTGATCGCAGCGATTCACTGACCGTCACCCTGTTCGCACTGGCGTTGCGCAGCGGTGTCTGGATGAAAGGTTTGGCAGCGCGCTGCCAGGTATGGGGCGTGTCACGCTGGCTGGCAGTGGCGAATCGCGCAAGGTCGCGGGTCGTTGAACCGATGGCGCCGAAATCGCCAACCGCGGACCCGTCGTTACAAAGCTAGCGACATCAACCATTTGAAGGTCGCTTGCGGGGACGTGTTGCCCTAATATCGAGCAATGACGACGCTTCGCACCACATTAGCGCAATCCGGGCATGAGCCTGCCGAGATTCTGGAGCAGTGCGTCACCGCGATGGCCGAGCTCGATCGGAATCTGCAATTCACCTGGTTGAATCCCGCGCTGGCCGAATTGCTCGGGGCTGGGGTGCTGCGCTGGCAGGGGGCTTCGCTGGAAATCATCGAGCCTGGTGCTTCGGGCATCGTCGATGCGGCGAGCCGAGCCTTGCATGAGCAGCAGGTTGTGCTGCTGCGCCACATCGCAGTGCGTGACGGGCGCGATGGCCAGTTTTCAGCCGACATGGCCTTCACGCCGATGGTCAGCCAACGACTTCTGCTCGAATTGCATCCGCAGCACGAAGCGATTGATCGCGGCACGCCCGCACTGTCGGAATCGTTGCGCGGCTTCGCCCACGAAGTGAAGAATCCGCTGGCCGGGGTGCGCGGTGCGGCGCAACTGCTCGGGCGTCGTGTCGATTCCGATGAATTGCGTGAACTCGCCGAGCTGATTATCGGCGAGAGTGATCGACTCGCTGCGCTGGCCGACCGGCTGCTTGGAACGCGGGCGAAGCCACGCTTGGTTCGACTGAACGTTCACGTGCTTCTCGAACGCGTGGCCTTGTTGATAGCTGCGGAACCGGATGCGCCGCCGTTGCGACGAGACTACGATCCGAGTCTGCCGCCGGCTATTGGCGATGGCGATCGTTTGTTCCAGTTGCTGCTCAATCTCGCCCGCAATGCGGTTGAAGCGAATGCAAGCAGCGTTTCCTTGCGTACACGCGTCGAATTTGGCGTGCGTCTCAACGAACGCCTGCGCCGTGTCGTGTTGCGCATCGATGTGATCGATGATGGATGCGGTATCCCGCCCGAACTGGCCTCGTCACTCTATCAGCCGCTGGTTTCCGGTCGTCCCGATGGTACCGGACTCGGTCTCGCGCTCGCCCGCGAAATCGCCGCTGAACATGGCGGTGAATTGCGTCACGCGAGTCGCCCGGGAGCGACCACCTTCACCCTGTTGCTGCCGCTGGATCTGTCGCCATGAGCATCGTCTGGATTGTCGATGATGATCGTGGCGTGCGCGTCGTGCTCAGTGCGGCGATGCGCGATGCCGGGCTGCAGGCACGCGAATTTGGCGACGCCGCAAGTGCGCTCGATGCACTCGACGACGCGACGCCGGATGTCGTGTTTACCGACGTGCGCATGCCGGGCGCAAGCGGGCTCGAATTGCTCGAGCGCCTGGCCTCGCATGCAGCAAAGTTCCCGGTCATCGTCATGAGCGCCTATACCGATGTGGCGACCAGCGCGGCGGCCTATCGGCAAGGTGCCTTCGACTATTTGCCGAAGCCGTTCGATCTCGATACCGCGGTTGAAATGGCTCAGCGTGCAATGGCGCAGTCCGCGCACGAGCTACCAGAAACGAAGAAGACCGTCGCCGCCGCTGAGGCGGAACTGCTTGGCAGCAGCGTGGGAATGCGTGAGCTATTCCGCGCGATCGGTCGTGTTGCAGCGAGCGGATTGAATGCGTTGATCACGGGCGAAACGGGTACCGGCAAAGAGTTGGTCGCGCGTGCCTTGCATCGGGAAAGTCCGCGCTCAAAGCAAATCTTTGTCGCCTTGAATACCGCGGCGATTCCCTCCGAATTACTCGAATCGGAACTGTTCGGACACGAAGCCGGTGCGTTTACCGGAGCGACGCGCCGCCACGCAGGACGCTTCGAGCAAGCCGATGGCGGCACTTTGTTCCTTGATGAAATCGGCGACATGCCACTCGGATTGCAAACGCGTTTGCTGCGCGTGTTGGCCGCTGGCGAGTTCTATCGCGTTGGTGGACGTGAGCTGATCCGCGCCGACGTGCGCGTGATTGCCGCGACCCATCAGGATCTTGAAGCCAAGGTTGAGACGGGCGAATTTCGCGCCGATCTTCTGCATCGTCTCGACGTGCTGCGCCTCAAGCTGCCGCCGCTGCGTGAACGCCGTGATGATATTCCGCGCCTGGCCGAGCACTTTCTCGCCCAAGCGAGCGCCGAGGTCGGACTCGAACAGAAACGCTTTGTCCCGGCCGCGCTGGCCGCGCTGCGCGAGTTGCCGTGGCCTGGCAATGTGCGCCAACTGGAAAATGTGTGTCGACGCCTTGCTGTACTTGCCAGTGGACGCCAGATCCATGTCGGTGACCTGCCGATGGAATTGCGCAGCAGCGCAGCATCGGCACGTCCAGCCTGGAGCGTTGCCCTGGCCGACTGGGCCGAGCAGGAACTCAAGAGCGATGGCGATGCATTGCACGCGCGCGCCTTGGCCGAATTCGATCGTGTTCTTCTCGAAGCGGCACTCGCGGTCAACCACGGTCACCGGCAAAACGCCGCCAAGGCGCTTGGCCTTGGGCGTAATACGCTGACCCGAAAACTCGGCAGCTCACGCAAGCGAAAGTCCTAGCCCACGGCGCGCGCGATAGACAATGCGACAGGTCGGCGCCTGCATCCTGCCGAATCAAACAGAACACTCAAGGAAAGTCATGGAAACTCCAATCACGATCCGCGCCGCCACCGATGCCGATGTGGCGTTTCTCGCCGAAAGTAACGGCGCGATGGCCCTCGAAACCGAACGCAAACGGCTTGATATCAACGTGCTGACGCGCGGTACGCAGGCCTTGCTGGATGAACCAGCGCGCGGCTTCCATCGCATCGCTGAACGCAGTGGCGTCCGCGTGGGCACGCTGATGGTGACTCGCGAATGGAGCGATTGGCTCAATGCTGACTGGTGGTGGATTCAGAGTGTCTATGTGATACCCCAGGCTCGTCGCAGCGGAGTCTTCACGGCCCTCTACGCGGATATCGAAGCCCGTGCACGATCGACGGCAGATGTTGCAGGTCTGCGCCTTTACGTTGAAAAGGAAAACCAGAACGCGCTGGCAACCTATGCGGCGTTGGGTATGGTGGATTCGGGCTATCGCCTGCTTGAGACCCACTTTTCCAAAATCAATGAATAGCGCGCGGCGCGACCAACTCGAGACCATGCGCGGCAAGAATCGCACGGCAATGAGCGAGACGGCGGCTACCTGAAGCATCGCATTCAACGGTGCCCGATCGATAGCGCAGGCTGCTGCCATCGCCGAGCACGGCCAGCTGCTCCTGATCCGGCTTGAGCAAGGCCGTCTCGATGATCTGCCAGATGCCGCCGAGGTCGGCGTGTTCGTATTGGGCGCATGCCATCGCGCACAGGTCGAGCGTGGTCAGATGCCGCGCGTGAGCGGTCTTGATTCCGAATGCCTCGCCGATCGCGAGCGCGAGTTCTGCGCCGATCAGTCCTTGTTCGAGCAATTCGCGTTCAAGCCGCTGGCCAACCTTGTCGATCGTCTGCGGCGCCCCCGAGAGCAGCCACGGCATGACCAGCATCGGGCTGCCGAGCAAGCCGACGTCCGGTTCGAGACTCGCCAGCGGCAAACGACCTTCATGTGAACCCAGGGCAATGACATGGGCAGCGTCAGAGCCGCGTGGCAAGCGATCCAGTGCGTCTGCCAGTGCCGCGTGCAACGGCCACTGCGGGCGCAGCAATTGGGCTTGATCGTAGAGTGCTCCAACGAAGACGAAATCAAGCTCGCGGATTTCCGGGATATGCACGGCCAGATCGTGCGCGAGCGCACCAGCCAGGATGCTGGCCGTGGCGCGATCCAGCGTGGTGACGGGCGGCGCACCGGGGATTTCGCACTCGACAGCGACCAGGGCGAGAAAATGAGAGGGGGCCATTTCTATGCGTGCAGGATGCGACGAGGCAGACACGTTGCGTGTTTTCGCAGTGGGAGCCGCAGTGTAACATTGCGCCCCCTTTCGACCGTGCGCGCCTGTCCGATGGAATCGCAAAAGAACTACAAGAATTTCTGGAACGACAAGTCGTCCACTTCGACTGGCGCTTTCACCGCAGTTGATGGCAGCACCAACGAGGAAACCGCGCGACTGACCGGCGCCTACAGCGCTCATCAGGTTACCGCCGCGCTGGATCTAAAGCCGACGGATCGCGTGCTCGAACTCGGTTGCGGCGTGGGCCGCATCGGTCGTGAAATCGCGCCGCATATCGCCTACTGGGAAGGGGCGGATATTGCGTCGAACATGATCGAAGTGGCGCGCGAGCGTCTCAAGGATCATCCGAATGTCGGCTTCACCGAGCTGAGCCGATCGAGTCTGCAGCCACTGGCGGACGCGAGTTTCGACAAAGCCTACTGTGTCGCCGTGTTCATTCACATGGACAAGGAAGATTTCTACCTCTATCTCGAGGAAATGGCGCGCGTCGTCAAACCGGGCGGTCTGATCTATTTCGATGTCTGGAACATGGCCAGCATGGTCGGCTGGCGGCGTTACAAGATGGAGATCGACCAGCATCGCGGGTCGGATCACTCGCTGCGCAAGGACGTCGCGCGCAACCAGTTTTCATCGCCCGAGGAAGTTCGCATCTTCCTCGATCGCGCCGGTTTTGATCTGACCCTGCTGCTTGCGGAATCTCCGTGGGTGCAAGCCATCGGCGTGCGTCGTGGTTCTGACGCCAATATCGATGCTCTGAAAAAACACGCGCAGATGAAGGCATCGCGCATCGCCTACTCGCCTTTGTGGACCGAGCTTTTCGACGGCATCATGGACGTCGTCCTTGGCCAGAAGGCGCCGACCCGGATGTGGGAAGCCTTGGCCGATGATTCGCGCGGCGAGGAAATTCCGATGTTCCGCGAATGGTATCTCGGCATGTGGAAAGGCAACGAAGCGGGCTGGGGCGCCGCGCCACGCTGACGCGTAAAACAGCGCTATGAATCGGTGTGGATTGCCATTGCCCACCCATTTGTAGATGTACGTTGCGGCAGACACTGCGCAAGCGTTGCATAATGGCAGCCGATTTCTGCTTACTCAGGCGAGGTTCGACGTGACTGCGATCAAGCGAGTCGGTGTCATCGGCGGCGTGCGT
>JBBQTY010000041.1:0-24772 GCA_038234445.1 Lysobacterales bacterium | reverse complement strand
TGCTGTCGGCCGAGTTCTTTCTCAATGCCAAAGCGCTGGACAGTCGCTTTTCCAAGGTCGCGTCCGGTATCTACACAAGCGTGCGCCGCGCTGAGAAGATCGTGGAGAGCCTGCTGGACTTCGCACGGGCGCGCGTCGGTAGTGGCATTCCGCTAGACCGCGTTGAAGGCGATCTCACCTCACTATGTGAGGCAATCGTGCGCGAAGTGTGTTTGTTACATCCAGATCGCGCTGTGGTGTTCCAGCAGTGCGACCACATCGTTGGAAAATTTGACCACTCGCGCATGGGGCAGGTTTTCAGCAACCTGATCGAAAACGCCATCAAGCACGGTGCTGTCACCTCATCGGTAACCATCAGCCAGCAGCTGGAAGACGACCATGCCGCGTTTTCGATCCACAACGAAGGCGACCCCATCGCAGCTGAAGACGCGGCAAGCATTTTCAATCCGATGATGCGCCATTCGCAGTTTGCCCTCGGGGAGCGCGGTCCGCGAGCAGGGTTGGGGCTAGGCCTGTTCATCGTGCAAGAAATCGTCGCTGCCCACGGCGGCACGGTCAAGGTCACATCTTCGGCAGCAAGCGGCACAACGTTTCGCGTGCGGCTACCTCTGGATATATGAGGCGGTCAGCGGCATCACGAGACGGCTAGCTAGTGGTGGTATTTTTTTGGGTCAAACGCAACGGACAGCGCCGTGGATATCGGCCATTTGGCCTTGAGGGTTTCCGCTCAGGCCGTTGTCGTTCGTCCGCTTCTGCCCTCCCGAACGACCGGTTTGGTTGATAACAGCCATCTGTCGGCCAACGTCGCTGACCGGCCAAAAGGAGTCCTTAGGCCCTCCCAGTTAGTTTGCCAAATAGCAGCCGTTGAAGTCTTACCTGCTGGCGTCGGCTACGGCTCGCGAAACTGGATTTCTGCGCCAGTTCGGTACCACCATGCGTCGAACGATTGGCGAGAATGATCGATCCGACGCTCCTGCAACAGCATGGGGTCAGGCGAGAGTTCATGGCATATTGTGCGGGATCAGTCCCGAGGCCTTCGAGAAGGCCTCGCCGTGAGGGTCCGAAGTGTCTACGGATCGGGGCAAGTCCACATTGGATCGGTCCTTACACCACCCGGCGCCGTCGCATGTTCGATATCGTAGCGCCCGATTGAGACAATAACGACTCCGTCCGAATCCTTGGGTCCGCGCGCAGTATTCGCTCGAACAGCGTGGGATCTAGCCCAATCGGCTCGGCTTTTTTGTTTGTTCGACGACCAACTCGGCAGATGAAATCAACGCCACTGCAACAGCGGAGGCGGCCTCATCGCCTGCTCGCAGGAATAGTGACCGAGCGCTACGACGCATGCGCCCGACGGCACACCAGCACCGCGTTGGTGCCACCGAAGGCGAACGCGTTAGACAGGGCGAATTCGATCCCGCTCACCTGCCGCGCGCCGTCGGCGAGGTAGTCGAGGTCGCACGCCGGATCGGGAAGCTGCAGGTTGATGGTTGGCGGCAACGTGCGTTGTTCCAGCGCCAGTAACGTGGCGATGAGTTCGAGGGCGCCCGCCGCACCGAGCAAATGACCGTGCATAGCCTTGGTCGAGCTGACCGGGATGCGATAGGCCTGCTCGCCGAAAACCTGTTTGATCGCCGCTGTTTCCGCCGCATCGTTGGCGAGCGTGCCGGTACCGTGGGCGTTGATGTACCCGATGCGTGCGGACGGCAAAGCGGCCGCACGCAAAGCCAGTGACATGGCGCGCGCCTGTCCCTCAGGAGTCGGCCGGGTGATGTGCCCGTGGTCCGTGCTCAAGCCATAGCCAACGAGCTCACCGCGAATGCGTGCTCCGCGCTGTACCGCGCGGTCATAGTCCTCCAGCACCAACATGGCCGCGCCCTCGCCCAGCACCAGGCCATTGCGGTCCTTTGCGAATGGCTTACAGGAGGCGCCGACATCGCGAGGGTCTTCCGCAGCCAGGGTTCGCAGCGCCTCCCAGGCCTTGAGCGTGCCCAGGTTGAGCGGTGCCTCGGTGCCGCCGGCCAAAGCAACAGGAACCTCGCCATCGCGCACGCGTCGCCATGCCTCGCCGATCGCCACCGCCGAGGACGAACAGGCGGTCGAATAGGTCAGGTTCGGGCCGCCAAAGGCATATTCGATGCCAAGCCACGCAGCCGGCGCGTTGTGCATGCCGGTCAGCACGCTGAAAGGCGGCATGCGGTCGTTGCCGTCTTCGTACAACGAGCGGTAGCCTTGATCGTTACTGCTGCCGCCGCCGTTGCCGGTGCCCACGAATACTCCGGCATCGGCGCGCTCGGCATCGTTCAAGCCCGGATCGGACGCGCCCAGCGCTTGTGCGGCGGCCACCAGCGCAAACTGGCTCGCCCGATCGAGCATGCGCAAGCGCGGCGCGGAGAAATGCGCAGCGGGGTTGAACGCCACCGTTGCGGCGATGGCTGTGGTCAGCCGCGCGGCAAACGGCGCCTCAATATGACGCACCCCGGAGCGGCCGGCAAGCAGATGTGCCAGCAACGTGTGCTCGTCGTTGCCCAGCGGCGAAACCACGCCGATGCCGGTGACGGCGACGCGTCTCACCCGCGCTGCTCCGCCGTTGGGCCGCCAGCCGCGCGTTGGTCGATCAGGCCGTCGATGTACGCGGCGACATCGCCCAGCGTCTTGAATGTTTCCGGCGTGTCCTGCGCCGTCACGTGGAAGCGATCTTCCGCGGCAAAGATCAGCTCGATCTGCGCCAGCGAATCGATCTGGAGATCTTCCAGCGCGGTCGCCGGCGTCAGCGATTCTGGTGCCAACGCATAGTCCTTGATCAAGATCTCACGCAGGCCGTCAAATGTGGTGCTATTCATCGTTAGTTCCTCCATTGCGGAGAGCGCGGCGATGCCGCCGTGCTCCGTTGCTAAACGACATGCCGCACCTTGGCGCCCAGCCGTGCGCCGGAGGTCAGTAACCCGGGCCATCGCAGCAGTAGCGGCAAAAGCGGAGCGCACAGCCCCGGCCGCATCGCCAGATGCGCGAGCACCGCGGACAAGCGGACGCGCGGCACGAAACTGCGGTGCCAGGCGGCGGCATAGGCGCGCCCGATTGCGTCCAGGTCTCCCCCGGACGTTATCTGGTCCCGCTGAAAACCGCGCAACTGCTCGCACAGAAGCCATGCGGACTGGATCGCCATGCTGATGCCTTCGCCCAGAATCGGGTGCGCTTCGCCCGCTGCATTTCCGATGGCAAACGTGCCGCGGCCGCGCCACGGTTGGCGCACGCCCGGATGGATCGGGCCGATGCTGAGCCACGGGCCCTCGAGCCGGGCATCCGCCAGCGCGTCGCGCACCGCCGGGCACTGCGCCTGCACGTACGCCGCAGCGGCCAGTGCCGCCTTTTGGCCGGGATGACTGGCTCGCACCTGTTGTAGTGCGTCGCGACGAATGCAGAAGGCAAATGTTGTCTGCCGATGGTCGCCCAGCACCATGCCGCCGTAGCCACCGCGAAATGCCACCACCGGCAGCAAACCCGGCGCGAGCCGCGCATCGCCGAAGGTTGCCTTGAAGCCGAACAGGTCGCCGTCACGATGCTTGCGGGAAGGCCGCCAGTCGCTCGATGGATCGGGTTCCCACGAGCCATGAGCGGCGATCAATACCGGCGCCGCCAGCGTCACCCGTTCATCGGAGCCCGGCAAGACCAGTTCGCAGTGGTGGCGACCATCTTCATGAGCGATGCGCTTGACCGTCCACGGTTGCCACACCTCCGCGCCGACCTCGATCGCGCGCTGCAGCAAGAGGCTGTCGAGATGTTCGCGACCCAGCGCGCGCCCCCATGGATGCCGCGAAGCGGTATCCCGCGGGAAGGGCGCGTCCAGCCGATGCGGCCCGACGAACAGCCCGACGCGACGCAGCGGCGGACCCGCCAGCGCGTCGAACTGGCTACCGACACCGAGGGCATCGAGCAGCGGAAGGTTGGTCGCCGCGATGCATTCGCCGCACACCTTGCGCCGCGGATAGGCATGCTTCTCAACCAGCGCGACCGACCAGCCGGCCAGCGCCAGCAGGATGGCGGCCGTCGACCCCGCGGGGCCGGCGCCGACGATCACAGCGTCGACCTGCTTTTTCATGCCCGACCGCCTCGTGAAGACAATGCCGGAGAAAGAAAGCGCACGGCTTCCAGACGATGGCTGAAAAGACCCGCCGCCGATTCGCGCAGTTGCCAATCGCCGCCCCCGGGCCAGTTCGCCGACAATTCATTTCCGGTAAATCCGGCGCGCACGCTGACGATGGCATCGTGCCGGGTGACATCATTGCATCCCACCGCGCCAATCAATTGGCTGCCAAGCAGCGCGGTGGCCGAGCGACGCGGCTCGACAGCGACGAAACCGCGCGCGCGCCCGGCAATGCCGTCCAGCAGCGCCTGCAGCCGCACGCCCTCAAAGTGATGCACGAACAGGTTGGCGAACAGGATCGGAGCGCGTTCGCCCTGACCGTGCCGTTGCCCGTTTGCCAGCCATGCGAGCACATCGGCGCCGATCAGCTCTACTCGCCATCCCAGTGCCTCGATGCTCCCAAGCGTGGCTTGGCTTATGGACGGCTGCAGGTCAAGCAAGCCCAGCGTCGCGTTCGGCCAGCGCGGCGCCAACCGGCGCGCCAGACGCATCGCCAGCGAGCCGTCGCCAGCACCCAGCTCGACCAGTCGCGGCGAAGGGGCGTCGCCAAGCATGCGTTCGAGCGACTGTGCGAGTAACCGGCAGCTGGCCATCATCCGGTTGATCCGGCGCAGGTCGCGGCGCGAACGGATCGCGCGCGGATCGTCCGGCGCGAGCGTGTCGAGCCACTCAGGCGCCACCACGCGCTGTTTCAATCGACTGGCTGCCATTGCGTTCATTGCACGTGGAGCAGCGCACCGTGGCTGCTGAAGCCGGCGCCGAACGAGGCCATCCACCAGAGTCCGCCGGGTTCTTCGGCCGCCAATGCGGCCTGCAGCACGAAGTATATGAACGCGCTGCTGAGATTGCCGTATTCCCGTAGCACGGCAGCGCTGTGATGCTGGTCGGCCTCGGACAAACCCAGGCCCTCGCGCAGCGCCGCCAATACATCACGACCCCCGGCGTGCCAGATCCAGCCGCTGATGTCCGACTGCTGCAGGCCCTCGGCGGCAAGCACCGTATGCAAAACCCGTTCGGCGTAGATCGCGGCCAGCTCAGGCACCTCGCGGGTGAGAATGTTGCGCAGCAGGCCATGGCGCTGCTCGAACCGCAGCGCATCGCGTTTCGCCGGAACCAGCAGCGACGCCGCGCGACGCCAGCAAACCGAGCGCTTGCCCTCGGGCGGCTGCGCGCACAGCACAGCAGCACCGGCACCGTCTCCGAACAGGCAGCCACTGATCAGCACGCCCGGATCACTATCTATGTACATCGCCGCGCTGCTCACTTCCACGCAAACCGACAGCACGCGCTCGCTGCGGCCGCCAGCCAGCAAGGCCTCGGACATGCGCCAGTTTGGCAATGCGGCGCCGCAACCTTGGCCGACCAGGTCAAACGCCTGCACGTCCGGCCGTAAGCCGAGCGTCTGGGCGACGTAGCTGGTGAGACCTGGGCACAGATAGCCGGTGCAGGTGCTGATGATGACGGCATCGATATCGGGCGCTGCGCAGCCGGCATCGGCCAGTGCGCGTTCAGCAGCGCGAGACGCAAGGGCCGGCGCAGTAGCGAGAAACCGGGCGTGCAATGTGTCTGGGTCGATCACAAATGCATCGCGCAACGTCCGCACCGCCAAGCGTCGCGCCTCGATGCCGTTGTCGCGCCGCAGTACCACTTCAACCACGGCACGCGCCCGGCGATCGAGACGCTCGAACCAATCCGACGCCTTAAAAGCTTCCCAGCAATCGGCCTTGGTGTAACGGTGCTCGGGTGTCGCGGTGCCCAGTCCGGCAAGATACATCAAGCAATCCTTCAAATTGGAAGCGAAATTTTCACCATGATGACTCGACGCGGTGTCAAAGGTACGTGTGAGAGCTGCGGACCGGTGCGACGGCACCGGTCAGTCGCGGACAGCGATGGCGCGTGTCGTTGCCTTTCAAGACCCGCCTGATCGGCCAGTTGAAAGGATGAAAAGGGTTCCAGCGCCTCGTCGATCGCCGCGCCTTGGTGCGCCTTCGAGCCTTAGCCGATCCAGGTTCACTACTGGATGTTCAACCTACGGTTTGCGCAGTCGGTCTTCAGGTCGATCGTGATGTTCGCATCAATCACCATCTGAGAGGACCGCTCCATAGCGGACGCTCGCCACCGTCAGCAACGGGTCGGTTGCTGCCGGTTGATTGTGCTCGCCAAGCGACGCTCAGTCAGGTGGTCGGCTGGCTGGAGATGCTAGTCAAGTCGTGTGTCGACCTTGGTCAACTTTGTTGGCAATGCATGGTCAGTTGCGTTGGCAATACGCAGAAGCGTGGGCCGTTTGCGCCCACCGGATGGATTCCCCGCTGAAGCTGGGCCGTTTGCGCCCACCACGATGGCTTCCCCGTTGAAGCGTGGGCCGTTTGCGCCCACTACGATGAACTCCCCTCCGAAGCTTGGGCCGTTTGCGCCCACCAAGATGGATTCCCCGCAGAACCTGGGCCGTTTGTGCCCACCACGATGAACTCCGAATCGAAGCGTGGGCCATTTGCGCCCACCAAAATGGATTATCTGCTGAACCTGGGCCGTTTGCGCCCACTACGATCAACTCCGAATCGAAGCGTGGGCCACTTGCGCCCACCAAGATGGATTCCCCGCAGAACCTGGGCCGTTTGTGCCCACCACGATGAACTCCGCTTCGAAGCATGAGCCATTTGCGCCCAATATGAAGGATTGCCCGTTGAAGCCCAAGCCGTCGACTGCATACCTCCAAATGAGCTACTCGATGGCGGGTGCTCGGCGTATCTGGCGCGAGGTTGCCTTGAGGCTACGCCGCACCGAGTCGACTTGTGACGGCATCGGGACCACCTTAAGTGACCTCTGCCCTGCCGACCGTCGCCCATAATGAGTTGTGGAGGTGGCATCACTACCGTGACCCATGAGGGCGCCTACTTCCGCGGGTGAGTGAGACAGCTTAGCGTCGGCAGCAAATTGATGTCTCAAGGAATACAGAGTTGGATAGCGCTTCCTTTTACCGAGGCAGACCCTGGTGACGCGCCACATAAACGTGGACAATATTTTCAAGTCCCGATCAAAATCGTAGTCTTCCTGTTTGTCTTGCTCAACCAGCATGTAGAGCATGTCATTCAGATGCTCGATGACCTCGGCGGTAGCGCCGTCGAGCATCAGAGTGCGTGATACCCCATTTCCACGGCCATTCGTAGTTTTAGCGTTACCGAATCTGATCGCCGGGCGGCCATCCACCTCGATCAGGCCGGCAGAACGCCATTCTGAAGGCCGAACTCCGACGATCCGTCCAGCACGCAGCCACGTAAGAAGAACCATTGCGTGTTTCTTCGGCCGCCGACTCGTTATGGATTGCATTAAAAAGGACTCGATAGCCTCGAAATCGGCATCAGGAAAAGTTTTCTGCTTGTTGCCCGAACTGCGGCGACTGCCATTTAGGCAACCACTTTGGGATTCATTTTGAAGCGTCGCTATGGCGATGCCCAGCTCTTCGAGGACCACACCGTCGGTCGCTGACTGGCGCTCCCCTTCAAGCACATACTGGAGGGCCGCTTTGTATTGGCGCCAAGTTGCGCGCGTGATGGCTCGGTCAGCAAGCGCTCTCGCCTCCTTGTCGGGGGCTCCCTTACGCACCTTGGCGACAGTTAGTTCCTCGCTCGCCCGCTTGCGGTCAATCAGGTGCTCAACGAGGCTCAGGGGCGGCACCAAAAGGGGTTTTTTGTAGCCTAAATGAGCCCCTGCCTGCCGTCGAATCTGATCCACCCGTCGGCGATATGCTTCGATTGTTTCCGCGGTTCTACTCGCTGTCATAAATCACACTCGGTTCTGGATCCGTGTCTCGCGTCCGGGGATTCCACACGTTTTCATGAATCAAATTGGTGCCGGACTTTTCATCTGCTCCCCACGTTACTTCACCATCGCGACTACTCAGTGTCGATGGTGAAGTAACACCTTGAACCATCTGGCACCCACACTCCATTCCGGAAAACATCCCTCTAACGAATTCGTCGCCCGGTTGCGATCCCACGACAACATTGCACAACTAGCACCTGGTCATCTGAGGTTGCTGCATGCCATTAGCACCTGAAGCGGCCCCGAATCGAGGAAGATCCCAAGGCTCAGACTGCCGCGTTAATTCCGCCGCGGTATGACCGCAAAAAAGCAAGGTACCCGGCGGCAACGAGAGGGTGCGACGCAGTGGCTATTTTATGACCTTCCCAAGCCGCGCAGAGCACGACACTGAGAACAGCTTGGAGCGCGGGCGTGGCGGCGCCCACTCGCCTCACCACGCGGATATGTTCCTCGTCGGACGTCCCACCAGAGTACCCGTCGCCACGCCGCTGTCGAATTACCGCCATCCGCACCCACGGCGCAGGCAGGCGTGGAACCAACTGGCAAACGAGGATGGAGGAAAGCAAACCCAGCATTCTGTGCTGCTGCTCCGCCGGCAGACCTGCGAGCGTTGGCCCGGCCGAGCTAATTGTGTCGCCGAGATCGTCAAGCATATCGTCGTACACCACACCGGCGGCACGCCGGGCAGCGTAAGGCAATTTCGTCAGTGCGTTTTGGCCGCCGCTGATTGCGGTGAGCGCGGAATCCACGGCCGGCCTAAGAAGCGCAGCCAACGCGACAAGCTCATCGTTTCCATCAAGGATGTCAACGTCGACGCAGACAGCCGCAGCAGCACTGAAAATCAAATCGAGCAACAAGGGCTCAGGTAGATATTTGACGGTATTGGTCATGACTGCTCCTTATCGATGGTTACGCACCGAATCATGAGTTGGGGATCACAGCGCTATCCAGGTTGGGCTCCACGGGATTCTCCGGTTCATCAGCCTCGCTTAGCCTAGGAACCAGCAGCCTGCCGTGCGACGCGCACGCTTCAGCAAATGCGGCCTGGATGCGTGCCTGTGCAGCCGGATTGACTCGACGAGCACGCCGCTCTGCGGCTTGGTTTTCGACGGTTACCTTAGCCACCTCCGCAATATTCCCTTCGTTGCGCTCCCGGGCCACAATCAGGGCGCCGTCTGGATTGTATTGGCCGGCGCGAGAACGATCGATGAGTCCAGCTAGGTAGGCAGTGTGCTTGCGGACCGCACCTTTGCGGACGGCGTACACCAATTCATCCAACAACTGCTGTTGCCCTGCATTGGGCAACTGCGATTTGGCCAACATGCCCCGGAATGTGTCCTGCTGCGCCTCGTCGAACAAGCCGCGCCGCGGCATGATTATGCCCGCTGCTTTCGTCGCGACGGCGGTGTTTGTAGTTGTAGTAGTAGTAGTACATTTATTTATATTTACTACTACTACTACTACAGGGCTTTTTTTCTCCATGTACGACTTTTCCGTACTCGGAGAATCGCATGCATGGATAGCCTCTGAGGCGCGCTTACGCACACGTCGAGATCGAAGGTCCAGCGGAAGTGGCTCGAAGTGCATCGTCCACACGGACAAGGTGAATTGCCCGCGACCATCTCGCTCCGACTCCCGATCTAATCGACCGTGATCCTCCAACGTCTGCGCCAATTTGTGGAGGGTATACCGTGTCATGCCGAGCCGGCTACACAACGCGTCCTCCCTCATTTCGACCGACTGCGGGAGCGATCGAAGCGCAACCCAGAACCCCAAGGCGGAAACGGGTAAGGCCAGCTGCTCCTGCTCAGGCGTCGCCCACATCTCGTCTCGGTCGAGGATGGTCAAGCGGGCCGCGGGGTCACCAGCGAGTTGTAGGCTGATTGTGGGATTCCGGCTAGTCATTACGGCGCCCCCCAAACTGCTGCGCTCGTGCGACCTGCGCGGCCTTGGGCGGCAGCTCTCGCCGACGCGTCGCTGACATCACCACGGAAAATAGCGATGACGGCGAGAGGGTGATGCCTGGACGAGGCCGACGAGCCGGCCCAAGCACCCTGATGCTTAGATCAAGCCCGATCCAAACCCAATTTTTCCGGCGTAGACCAAAGCCGCGCCCCCCTTCGACAGTCCGACCGTCCTTCAGAGCCTTGGCGCGAGGCAATCCGAAGGAGCGAACTGAGGGTGGCTGCCGAATAGCGAATGCTTCACTCATCGGAGCTATCGCCAGAACCGCTACCAACCACGTCGCGGCGCCGGTAACACACCGGCCGTCCCGAATCGCTTTGCGCTTCGAGAAAGTCGACCCATGCCCGGACGGCTTCTGGGCGCGCGAAACGGCGTCGCCCGACGAGGAAAGTACGGAGATGGCCCACATTGATCGCGTCGTAAATTACCGACGTCGACTCACCGGTTGCCTCGCGCACTGCGTGCAAGCTGAGCTTGAGTGGTTGAGTTAGCATAAAGCCTTTCCTCCTGCGACATGTCGCCAGTTGCGACAAGCACAGGTTACGAAAGTCTCAACACACTGAAACGGAAGTTTTGAGACGAAACTTCGAGGGAAAACCTCCGTTTTCCGTATCCTCCAGTCCTATACCTTCCTGTTGGCGCGAGGCCGAGGTCTTACCTTGCGCACGCTGTCGCCGGAGACCGGATCAAACTCGATGAACAATGCCGAAGCCACGTCAGCAACCACTGCGTCGTGTCCTCGGAATGACTTACCAAGATAGCTGTCAAACCAGCACAATAGATTTTGCTCGAAGAAGATCCTTCCAGCTGTCGCTCGTCCCGCCTGCCTGGATGCTGGAAGGTCTGCTGCAGCGTGGAGGCAACGAATCGCAAGCGATCTCGCCTGCTCATAGAAATTAGGAATCACGTCGTCGAGATACATTCGAGCGAATTCGGTTTTCGTCACACCATCACAGTCGGCATTGCTTTCGAGCCGATCGAGAAGCTCTCCAATTGCGTCATCGTCAAGCATGTCCACGACAGACAGCCTTGCTGGCACTTCACCGCATGCCCCAAACTCAGGGTCAATGGCCAGCTTGTTGGCAATTGCCACGAGATCGCGTGCCAACGAAACGTAATGTTGCTGGTGTTCCTTCGGCTTCTTAGGTGGGGAATGCAACCAAGTCTTGTATATCGCGTTGCAAGCATTGGCAAAGCACACGGTATCCGGCGGCTTTTTGGCATCATCAAAAATCTTCGAAAGCGTTACCCATGCTGCATCCATGCACGGCTGCTCGACCAACCGCTCAAACAAAGTGATCGTGGTCTGGTCATAGCCAGAAAGCCCCAAGTGTGGATATCGCAAACCAAGCTTCTTCGCTTCTAAAGCTTCGACACGCTCAGTCTCCACGACTTTTTTTGCCTGCTTGAACTTCTCGATCATCGCGGGCGGAGCGTTGGGACAAGCTCTCATTTTCGCAACACCACGAGCTTTTCCACCGCTGCAGCTTTGTGCTCAGGGGCCAAGTGGGCATATCTCAACGTCATCTTGATATCCCCATGCCCAAGCAGTTCACGCACGGTATTCAAGTCCACGCCAGCCATCACCAGTTTGCTGGCAAAGGTGTGCCGCAGATCGTGGAAACGAAAATCTTCCAGTTTCGCCGAGGTCATCAGAGCACCCCATGCCTTCGCCGTACAGATCAGATTGAACAGACGACCCTCGGGTTGCTGCTTCTTCCACTCCTTCAGCACGGCTACCGCTTCACTGTTCAGCGGGATATGCCGCGCCTTGCCGGACTTCGCATACCCTGCTCGCACCGTGACGCGCTTCGCCATCAGGTCAACGTCGGGCCAGGTCAGCTGAGTAATCTCGCCGCGACGCATGCCGGTATTCAACGCGATTAGCGTCATCGGCATGATGTGATCGTAATATCCCTGAATCGGTTCTAGCGGCTCCCTGCCGCGTTCCTCGCGCCATTTGATACCCGACAGCCTGCGCCGTTTGAACTTCGCCTCACGCATCTCAAGCGTCTTGCGCAGTGCCTTCTCCTCCCTCGGCGATAGGTAGCGCACCCGTTCTTCAATATCGCGCTTGATCCGCTTCACGCCAAGCAGCGGGTTTGCATCCAACTGCTTCCACTCGACCGCTTTGCTCAGTGTCGCCTTGATGCGATCCAGATCGCGGTTCACCGTGGCCGGATGCGATCCTGCCTTCAACCGCTTTGCTTTAAACTTATCGAACGCTGCGCGCGTGATAGAAGTCATCGGTTCGTCGTACAGATAGCCAAAGTGTTTCTTGATAAGCGCCACCGTCGCTTTGCCAGCCTTGTTCGTCACCTCGACGTGCGGGGCGTAGTGCTCTGCCATGAACTCGCCGAAGGTGCCAGGCTTCTCTGCCCGCCTCTCGATGACGGCGAGGGGTGCACCCTCTTGATCGACCTCGGCCAGCATCGCACGGGCACGCACTCGCGCTGCTTCCACCGTGACGCCGGGCCACTTGCCTAGCGAACGGGTCGTGGATCGACTCCACTGGACGTTGAACGTCTTCATGCCAGACGGCTGCACGCGCAGATGCAACGAGGGGACGGTGGTGTCCCAGATGCGGTAAGGCGCCGGCATCGACTTGGCGCCATCGATGATCTTGGCGGATAGCTTGGCAGCCTGCTTGCTCATGGCGGTTTGCTCCGTAACAGCATCGGTAACAGCAAATGCCATCATATCGCGAAACGTCGCAAAGTATAGTTATATTCAAAATCAATCGCTTACGTCGTAACTAACTGAAGGAAAAGAGCTATATATCACGTTCGGGACGTATAAGTCGCAGGTTCGAATCCTGTCTCCCCGACCAAGAATCAACAAAATAGCCGCCCTCCAAGGGCGGCTTTTTTGTCGTAGCGGCCCGGTAACAGGATCTCGTTGGAGAGAAGTTCGTCGACGAAGGACCGACCACGCCCGAAGTTCGTGTGACTTGCGTGGCAGGTGCGTTCCGAGTGAAGTGAAATTGCCGTCCAACGCACACCTGCAAGGTTGTTTGGCGACAGGGTCAGTGAACCTGCGTATTCCGGTGAGGTTGATCACCAGTTCCGGTGGAGCATGATCAGTGTTCCGGTGGTGATCACCCCTTCACTGCTGTCGTAACGTGATCAGTGTCAATCACCATCGGCCAATGAGTTCCGGCGAAAGATCAAGGTGCACATCAAAAAGCCGCCCGACCTTTCGATCGGAACGGCTTGGCGTCAACCGATGGAGGTAGTCGGTGAACTACTTCTTCGACAGCGAAGACCTTGATCGCCTCATCGATTCACCCTCCAGAGCGATCCGATGGGCGTTGTGCAAAAGACGATCAAGGATGGCATCAGCGATCGTAGGCTCTCCCAAGTATTCGTGCCATGCCTCGACAGGCATCTGCGCCGTGATCAACACGGAGGCTCCCGGTACGCGATCATCGATCACTTCCAGCAAGTCCTGCCGACCGCGACGAGTGATCGGCGACACACCCCAATCGTCCAGGATCAGCAGCCGGGCGCGGGCCAGCCGAGTACGTAGCTTCGGGAGACTGCCGTCGGCATGGGCAATCTCCAGTTCCTCCAGGAACCGCGGCAGGCGCTTGTAAAGAACGCCATGGCCCTTGCGTGCGGCTTCGTTCCCAAGCGCGCATGCCAGCCAGGTCTTGCCTACGCCAGTGAGTCCGGTGATCAGCACATGCTGCCCACGTTCGATCCACTGGCAGGTCAACAGCTCAAGGATCTGCCGCTTGTCGAGGTGCCGTCGCGTGGAAAAATCGATGTCCTCGCCACACGCGGTGGTCATTTTAAGCTTGGCTTCCTTGAGTAGACGTCCCAAGCGGCGGTTTTCCCGCTGGGCGTTCTCTGCATCGACCAGCAGACCGAAGCGTTCGTCGAAAGTGAGCGATTGAACGGCGGGGTTGCTTTGCTGGACTTCATAGGCCTGGGCCATGCCGGCGAGGCGGAGTTCGCGCAGGATCTGTTGGGTTGGATTATTCAGCATGGTCCGACTCCTTCTGGTCGTAGTAGTGGGGGCCGCGCACGTTTCGATGCGAAGGGAGCACAGGCGACTCGTCGGCATGCGACCGTGAGCGGCCGCGTTGCTCCAGATGGTTCTGCAGCAACGAACGAATGCTTTTCAGGGTGGGCGATTTGATCTGTAGTGCCTCGCCGCAAGCGGCTTCGAACCGCTCAGGGCCGTAGGTCTTGGCCAGCTTCTCCAACCCACTGCAGGCTCTCAATGCCAAAGTGACGTGACGCGCCGTCGCGAACTGGTGTTCGATCAGCTCCAGCGCATAGGGACCGAGCGTGATCGCCCAAGCGCGATACCGCTGCGGAGTTTGGTCTGACCAGGCCCGGTGAGCCGGCGACAAATGCGCTTTGTCGGTGGTGGTGCCGCCCACCACCTCGCTGCGTTGATGCATAGCGATACGTTGCCGTCGATGAAAGATTTCCACCATCGTGGCCGTTAGGCGAACATCCACCTGTTCCCGCACCAAGCGATAGGGCACGGAGTAGTGGTGTCCCTTGACGACCGGATGATAATCGACCCCAACGCGAACGTTCGGTATCCATTCGCCATACTCGAAGCGCACGCTAGGCAAGGGCAGAAGATGCGGTCGGTCAAGTTCCTCAAACCGAGCGCGCCGCGAGGCATGCCAGGTACGCGTGACCTTGGCGTTGATCAGGTCGACGCATTCGCGCAGGGCATTGTTGATCTCGGCCAGCGAGTGGAAAACGCGATGGCGCAATCGCGCCAAAGCCCACCGCTCAATGATGAGCACGCCGCCCTCGGCCTTGGCCTTGTCTTTCGGCTTGCGCGATCTGGCGGGTAAGATGACAGTGCCGTAGTGACGCGCCATTTCCAGATAGGTGGGATTGAGCTGAGGTTCGTTGCCAGCACGCAGCACTGCCGCTTTCAGGTTGTCGGGCACGGTGATCGCTGGTACGCCGCCGAGAAACGCATACCATCGGTTGTGCGCCTCGATCCACCATTCGGTGGACTGCGACGGCACGGCCGACGCGAACAACAGATGCGACACCCCCAGCGCGGCAGCGAAAATCTGTGCACGGTGCATCTCGCCCGTCGCCGGATCGACCCATCCCATGGTCGGTCCCAAAAAGTCCACCCAGCCACGCTCACCTGGCGTGTGGGGCTGACGCATACTAACGGCGTGACGGCGTGTCCACCCTCGGTAGAGGTAGGTGAACTGGCTGTACTCATAGGCGCTTTCAGGATCGTCCCGCCGATACTCTTCCCACAGGAGCTGTCGCGTGACATGCGGACGCTGTAGTTCGGCATGCACATAGCTCCAGTCGGGTAATCGCTTGATATCTGAGCGTGTCGGCCGCCGATAGAATCGGGCATGCAAGGCATCGTCGTCGAGTGCGAGTAGTGCATCAAGCGCGTAGTCGTGTGTTTCTATCATCTGGCGATAACGCCGGATGGTATTAAAGGATATGCCGACCTCGCGCCCGATGGCACGATTGCTCATCGCCGTACCGAGCGCCAATTGAACCGCCTGGCGAAGTTTGATCATGATGTTGTCTCCCGCTGGGATGCCGCCACGATCGGAGCGGCAAGGGCTCCGGCGGCATCGGTAAAAAGGTCTGGCGTGCGTCAACCGACCCAGCAGGGTCGGACGCTTGACACGGCGGAGTCGCCGCGGGAGACTTGCAACTACAGTTTTGCGAAGCTCCAAGCGCCTCGAAGTCATCACACTTCGGGGCGTTTTCATTGGTGCGCCAAGGATCAGGGGCTGGTCGATCAGTGAGATGTCATGCTGGGTGCGTCACCTCCCGCGGATTTCAGAGAAACCAAGTCATGGCGTGTGGCGGTGGCATAGCGATCGGGCCACAACTTTGCGGCCGTCGTGGATAGCCGCTGCGCAATGGTGGCTTCGATCCGACGTGATCGACGAGCGCCTTGGGAAACCGAAGTGACCGTTGTCGGGGCGACACCCAAGTCGCGGGCAACCTGGGCCAGCGACGTCCCGGCTAGCCGCAGGCGCATCTTGATCTGTTCGTGCTGTTTTCGCGCACGTTGCAAGCGAGTAAGCTCGTAGGAACTAGTGTGACTCACTATAGGCAGTTATGAGTAAGGTCGCAACGCCCTCGCAAAACGGCTCCATTGGCCGGCGTCTAACTACTGTGCGGGCGACCACCGCCCTGAGCCAAGGCGCTTTTGCCGAGACGCTCGGACTGTCATTGCGTGCTTATGCCAACTACGAGCGGGGCGAGCGGGAAATGCCAGTCGCCCTGTTCCGTGCCTTGTATGAGACCTACGGCATCGATCCTGTCTGGCTACTGGACGGTCCAGGCGAGCAACCAGTGAAAGCGGCCACGCGCGCCATCGACGTGGCGCTGGTCGACCGCATCATTGACTGGGTTGATACGGAGCTGGCGTCGATGGGCAAGAAGCTGCGGCCAGAGCAGCGTTTGCGCATCCTGAAAGCGGCTTATGCACTCAGTGCCGAAAAAGGGAGGCTCGAACCGGCCTCGATGAGAGAATTGCTGTCAGTGGTGGTACGGCGATAGCGGGATCGGCGGAGCTGCCGCCTCGGTTATGTCATTGCTTTCTCGTGGGGAGACGTGTCATGAAAGATCCAGAAGACTTCGAAGCGGCGCTAAGGCGCGATCTGCTGAACGCCGTCCGTGAGGGCGCGGCCTGTGCTCAGAACGACGATGAGAACGAGCGCGATCGGCAAGCCATCGATGATGAACGTGTCTTCATCGCCCGCTTCGGGTTTGACCGCCCCCGGCGATACCGGGAGAGTCTGATGAAACTCAAGCACGCGGAGGATCTCACCGATCGGGAAATTCGTCTGATGCATCACACCTTCTCGCTGCGCTCGGACGCGCAGGGAGTCCAACTGAACGCCAGTCGCGGTATCGCGATTTTGGGGCGCGTGGTATTGGGCATCTTGTGCCTGCAGATCGTCAATGCTTGGGTTCTGGCCGGGCATGCATCAATGCCCACGCCGATGCTGGCATGTCGGTTCTCCGTCCTGATGATCATGCTGCTGGCGATGGGCTGGTTCGTACATTGGGCCTATATCCGACCTTGGCAAATACAGCAACGTACGCGAGCGCAATGACGCAGCGTGCAAGCCCGGAAAAATTAGGTCGACTCTGATTACCTTCTCGAAAACCGAAGGGCGAAAGCAGCGCAGCGCTTCACCGCGTTGTCAGCATTGTTCGATCCAGTCACTCATGGACAGCTTGATGCTTGCGGCATGGCTGCTGGATGGCGCTGCTGGGAAGCGACGCTGGGAGTCGTGGAGGAATGGCAAGGCTAACGCGCGATTACCGAGGGAAACACTTCAAGCGGTCGGGCGCTCACTATAGCCAAAGTGCGCAAGCTGCTAGCATCACAAGTCCTTAGCGCCTGAGCCGCATCACCCCTAACCACCATGAATAGCGCGAAACTCTCATCGGACTACTTCAATGAATTTGGCAGGGGCTTCCTGCCGGAACACTTGGGTATCGCCATTACCCAGCTCGGCGATAGGCGGGTAACGGCCGAGTTTCTGGTGCGCAAGGCATTGCTGGCGCCGAACGGCTATCTGCATGCCGGCAGTATCGTCACCCTCGCCGACACCGCCGCGGGCTATGGATGCATTGCCAACCTCCCCGAAGGCGCGACCGGTTTTACCACACTCGAACTCAAGACCAATCACCTCGGCACTGCGCGCGAAGGCGTAGTGCAGTGCATCGCCAAGGCAACCCACCTTGGCAAGACCACGCATGTGTGGGACGCCGTGGTCACCAGCAATGAGACCGGAAAAACGATCGCGCTGTTCCGCTGCACCCAGATGATTCTTTACCCAAAGTAGCAGCCATCGCGGATGGACATCCGCGACGCTCGCCTTCAGCTTTCGATTCGATCCACTGTTACATTGACATCGTCTCGTAGTAAGGTCGTTAGCATATGAATGTGCCATTGACAGAATCCGCTCAAGCCAGTCGTTCTGACGCATTTGCGCACGATTCCATCCCCGGCCGTCTGATGCATTGGGCGCGAGAGCAGCCTGATGCCGTCGCGTACACCTTTCTCGACGGCAATGACAGCGATACGTGCTCACTGACGTTCCAGGAACTCAGGGCACGCGCCATCTGCGCCGCCTCGGCGTTGTGCGCCGAAGGCGTTGAACCCGGCGACCGGGTGATATTGCTCTGCGATACGGGGCTGGATTTCATAGCAGCGTTCCTTGGCTGCCTGCTCGCCGGCGTGATCGCCGTTCCGGTGCAGCCGCCACGCAAGCCCGAAGAAATGACCCGGCTGATTGCCATCTTCAATGCCGCACACACCAGGTTTGCCTGGGTAGACGACGCCATCCAGGTGCGGACGTCGTCGCTTTTCGCCGGTGGCGACCTCTGCGTCAGGATGATCGGCCGCAGCGAGATCCTGACTACGGTTATCGAGAATGATTTCATCGCCGCGATGCCAGCGCCGAACGCCATCGCGTTTCTGCAGTTCACTTCCGGCTCCACCGGCACTCCGCGCGGCGTTATGGTGACGCACGCTAACCTGATCGCGAACCAGCATGCCATTCGCCACGCCTTTGGTCATGACGACACCACGACAGTTGTTAGCTGGCTACCGCACTATCACGACATGGGCTTGGTGGGCATGCTGCTCCAGCCTCTCTTTATCGGTCGCCCCTGTTACTTCATGTCGCCAGCGGCCTTCGTGCAACGACCATTGCGCTGGCTACAGGCCATCAGCCGCTACGGTGCCACCACCAGCGGCGGGCCGAATTTCGGCTACGAACTGTGCGTACGCAGTATCACCGACGAGCAGCTCGCGACATCTCGACTCGACCTAAGCAATTGGCGCGTAGCCTACAACGGCGCGGAACCGGTGCGCGCCGAAACGCTCCATGCATTCGCCGACCGGTTTGCACCCTATGGTTTTCGCGAAGAGGCTTTTCTCCCCTGTTACGGCATGGCAGAGACCACTTTGCTCATCAGCGGCGGGCCACCTGGACGAGCGCTCATCGTGCGAAATCGCCCGTCCATGCCATCTGATTCGTCGACGGCCTTATCCGGCCTATCCGATGGACCATCGCCGCCGCCCCCGTTGCGCGTAGTTAGCTGTGGTCAGGTCGCGCAACACCACGAGTTGATCATCGTCGATGCTGAGGCACTACCTCTTCCGGATGGGCAGACGGGAGAAATCTACATACGCGGACCGAGTGTCGCGGCGGGCTATTGGGACAGTCCGAACGAAACGGCCGCGACATTCTCAGCGATGCTATGCGACGGACAGGGACCGTACTTGCGCACTGGGGACATCGGTTTTACCTCCCACGGCGAGCTTTTCATCACTGGACGGTTGAAGTCGCTGATCATCTTTAACGGGCGCAATCTTTTCCCCACCGATATCGAAAACGCAGTGAGGTATTCCCATGCAGCGTTCCGTCCGCAGTGCGCCGTACTCGACCTGCGCGAACACACTGAGCAGATTGTCGTGCTGCAGGAAGTAGATCCGCACGCGGCGCGCGATTTCGATGCTGACACGCTAACGCGGCATGTGCGGAAAGTCGCAAATAACCACTTCAGCATACAGGTGGAGGTGTTTCTCACCACCCAGCGGCTTCCGCTTACATCGAGCGGAAAGCTACGCCGGGAGGCCTGTAAAAAATTGTTTCTGGACGGCCAATTGCGTCCCTTCGTAGCAAACTGCGCAACAACGCCATGACGCCCGACACCGACAATTTGTTCCCTGACGACACTGCCGACGCCACACCGGAACGTGCACGCGGTGTGGATCTGGTGTTCGCCGCGATTGTGACGTTTGCGCCGCCGGCGGCTTTTGTTCTCGGCACTTGGCTTTGGATCAGTGGACGGGCAGTACCGAGCGCCGTCGAGATCGTGACGATGATCGCCATTCATGTGTGCAGCCTCGTTGGCGTGGAGCTTGGCTTTCACCGACTGTTTTCGCATCGCTCCTACACGGCGACGCGGCTGGTCAAGGTCGGGTTGGCCGCGATGGGTTCGCTGGCGTTTCAGGGACCGGTCATCTGGTGGGCATCCATCCATCGCAAGCATCACCGCTACGCGGACCAGCCGGGGGATCCGCACTCCATGTACCTGTTCGATCCCGATCGTCGATTCACTTGGCGCGGCGCTATCCACGCCCATATCGGCTGGGTCTGGTCAGCGCGCAGTGTCGGGCGAGGTGGGTTTGCGCGCTATGCCAAGGACCTTTACCGAGATGCGGATTTGCTGTGGATACACACACACTATTTCGCGTTTATGATCGCCGGTTTCGCGCTCCCGGCGCTGATCAGCGGAGTCGCTCACGGCAGCCTCCAAGGGGCTGGACTTGGGTTGCTGTGGGGCGGATTCATACGCATTTTCCTGATGAACCACCTGACCTATTGGTGCATCAATTCTGTTACGCACGGCTGGGGCCGTCAGGACTACGCGACACCGGACCACAGCACCAACGTGCCGCTGCTGGCGCTGGTCACACTCGGCCAGAGCTGGCACAACAACCACCACGCGTCGCCTACATCAGCGATCATGTCGCATCGTAAGGGTCAGCTGGACCCTGGCGCATGGATCCTTGCACTTCTCGAACGCGGCAAGCTGATTTCGAACGTCCGGCGGCCCTACGGACCCGCGCTCGAACGGGTACGCCGCGAACAAAGACGAAACGTCGCGCCGCCGCATCATGGAGATGACCACTGATGTCCAACACCCAACCTTCAAAAGATGCTCTTCGAGACTGGCTGCTCACCTGCGTCGCTGCAAAGGTGAAGATCGATCGCGATAAAATCCGCACGGATGTTTCGATGGACGAGTACGGCCTCGATTCAGTATCGGCCGTATCGATCAGCGGCGAACTCAGCGAGCTGTTGAATAGAGATTTACCAGGGACTCTGCTCTACGAATACAGCACTATCGACGAGCTCACCGACCATCTCGTCCGCAGCGGTGCAGCTACAGGCCAGAGCCCGGCGAGCGAGGCGAGCGCATGATGAACGCGGATGCCCGCACGGGGGCCTCCATGGCCGCCATCCAGCGTCACTACGATCTGAGTAACGACTTCTACCGGCTCTGGCTGGACACTTCTATGGTCTACTCTGGGGGGATGTGGCGAGACGATGACACGCTCGATCAGGCACAAGTCAGGAAGCTCGAACATCACATCGCCGCCGCACACGCAGACCGCGCTGCACGCGTGCTGGATATTGGCTGCGGCTGGGGTGCCCTCCTTGCGCGACTAGTCGGCGAGCATCAGGTTCAGCAAGCGGTGGGCCTGACCCTCAGCAAGGCACAATACGAACATGTGCTTACATTTGGCGGCCCCAACGTTGAGGTCCGGCTTGAGCCATGGGAGGCGCATCAGCCGATACAACCCTACGATGCCATCATCAGTATTGGCGCATTCGAGCACTTCACTGGTACTGAGTTCACTGACTCGGAAAAAGTCGACGCCTACCGCCGTTTTTTCCGCAAGTGCCAGTCAATGTTGTGCGCTGACGGACGTCTTTCCCTGCAGACATTCGCCTATGGGAGCACACGTTCTAGGGCCGATGCGTTAACCAAAACCTCCACGCATTTCCTGGCCGAAAGCATCTTTCCAGAGACAGATCCACCTCGCCTCGCAAACATCGCTGACGCGATCGAGGGCAGTTTCGAGCTGATCGAAATGCACAATGATCGCCTTGGCTACGCAAAGACGTGCAAGGCATGGTTGGATAACCTGATGGCTCATCGCGCAGAGGCGGTCATCCTGGTCGGTGAAGAAACATACCGGCGGTACGAACGGTATCTGAGCTATTCCTATATCGGCTTTAAGAGCGGCAGCCTCGACCTTTACCGGCTGACTCTGCGACGCTTGCCGCAAAAACGCACCGCATCAGAGGAATAACGATTATGCGCGATGGCCTCGCTATTTCGGCGACACGCATGTATCTGCAGGGCCTGTCCCTGCTGTCGCGAAATGCCGCCATCCGTGCGGCAGCTAAACTCTATACAACGCCGCCGTCTGGCAAGCCCATGAACGTGGCCGATCGCGCGCTGTTCACCGAAGCCCGCACCGGCGCTTTTTCGTTCCGCGGTGGCACACTTCCCTATTGGGAGTGGGGCGAGTCCACTGCGCCGAAAGTGATGCTGGTTCACGGCTGGGGGGTCGATCCGTGGATATTCACCCCTCTGATCCGTGCGCTCCGCGACAATGGCTTTGCCGTCATCACATACGCCTCGCCTGGGCACGAGGGGAAACGTCGATACCCAACCACCGCGATGACCTGGGTTCACGCTTTTTACGCGATCACCACTGAGATAGGCCCTATTCATGGGTTGATAGGACACTCGCTAGGTGCCGCGACTATCATTTGTGCGGCTCAGCGAGGTCTGCCCGCGCAACGTGTCGTGCTGTTTTCCACATGTAGCGATTTGGTGGAAAACACCAATGCGTTCGCCGACCGTCTCGGCTTTGATCGCGAAGCGGCCAAGTCGATACGTGCACACATATGGTCGGACTACCGACAGGACTGCGACTCGCTTGCCGCAGACTGGGACGGCCTGTACGTTGCCACGTCGGACGTGCCAACACTGCTCGTGCATGACCGAAACGACCCGCTATTGATGCCGACGCACTCCACGCGCATCGCCGAGCGCTGGGGAAACGCTACCGTTCACCTCACCGAAGGGCTTGGTCACTTTGCGGTGGCACGTAATCCTGAAATCATCCAGGAAACACTTGCGTTCCTGCGCTAGCGCAGGAACGCTAAATTGCCATGACCTCTACAACCGTCGATTTCTATTTCGATCCCGTCAGCCCGTATGCATGGCTGGCCATGGAGCAGATAGACAGGATCACCGAGGCCGGCGGCCATATCATATGCCGGCCCATATTGTTCGCCGCGCTACTCAATGCATACACCACTAAAGGGCCTGCCGAAGTGCCGGCCAAGCGCGCCTATGTGTTCCGCGACGTGATGCGTCAGGCCAAACGGCTGAACCTGCCGTTCTGTGGACCGCCATGTCATCCGTTCAATCCGCTGGCCGCGCTGCGTGCGATCCACGCTATCGAAGGCGATGCACAACGGCTTGTTTTGGCGCGCCACCTCCTCATGGCTGTATGGCGCGACGGTATCGACATCGCCGATCCCGATGGTCTGGCCGTCGTGCTAGCACGTAGCGGTGTCGATGCCGATGCGGTGCGTGCCGCATCAGCGTCCCCGGAAGTTAAACTGCGTCTGCGTAATGTTACGCAGGACGCGATCGACGCTGGTGTCTTCGGCGTACCTACGTTCCGCCTGCGCGACGAGCTGTTCTGGGGCGCCGATCGGGTGGAAGCGCTGGTCTGGGCGCTCAAGGGCGGCACCATCGACAATGCCTTCTACGCGGGTGTGCTGGACCGTCCATCCGCCGCGGAACGCTAAACCCATGCGCGTTGACGTGACGCGCCAGGTTCATTATTCGGATGTCGACACCGGCTTTCGCATCCAGCTGAGCATGCTGCTGCGCTTGTTCCAAGATGTCAGTGCCTTGCATTCGGAACTGACTGGCTTCGGTATACGCGCGCTCAGTGAACAAGGTGTGACTTGGGTTCTCGGTAAGCTGGCGATCGACGTCGATCACTATCCCGAGTACGGCGATGCCCTCCGCATAACCAGTTGGTCGCGCGGCGCTTCAGGTTTTCGCATGTTGCGCGAGTTCGAACTGCAGGCAAACGGTCAGCGCGTGGGTGGTGGATCGAGCGTGTGGTTCTATTTCGATCGCAAGGCCGGCAAGGTCACGCGAGTTCCTGCCACGATCAACCATGCATACGGCGTCGACCATGATCTGGCACTCGCCGAAGGCGTCGAGTGCTGGGCACCCTACGAACGCTTCGAAGCGGAAACAGTGCGCACGTACACACCTGCGGCATTCGATCTGGATGCTGGCGGCCATGTGAACAATGCTCGCTATGTCGACTACGTCATGGATGCCGCAAATGCACTTATCGATGGCGCGAGGGTGCGATCAGCACGTATCCAGTTCAGTCGCGAAATTACGCCAATCGACCCGTTCGAAATCGGCATTCGTCGTGACGGCCCATGCCTGCTGTTCAAATTGAGCGGCGACGTGGGCATGTTCGCGCGAGGCGAGATGCATCTCGCTCCTGTCCACTCCCCATGAACGAAGCACGGTGAGGTGTCGACGGGCTTGAGCTTGGACAAGGTCAGCCAGGCGGCGCAGCTACGACCAAACTTCAAATGTGCCGGATCAGATTTTCATCTTGCTAGATGCCAGGACGCACGGAACGGTGTCGCGTTGTTGCACAAGGTCGCAAACGCATTGACTTGATGCCGAAAGCCTAGCTGACTGGGAGTGTGAAGCGCCGGCGAACGCTAAGGCTCTCTGCGCAACCATTAAACTCCGGTCGATGGTTCGCCTTCGGAGTTTGGTGCCACTGATGTGCTCGGCGTGGTCAACACCAGCGTTCTGTTCAGTAGCATGTGGCGCCGAGTTCAGGCACTCCCGGAATGACTGGTAGTCGTATCCGGACTCTGCACCCCAGCTTTCGCGGTCTAGAAAATCCAGCATGGCTTGAGACCTGATCAGAAACGTAACGCTGATGCGTATCGAACAGCGAGGTGATCGCTGCTTGCCGGAACTCTGATCATAATTGTCCAGCACGCGCAGATAGCGCGTCTTCGGCAGGAGAATCGGCTGCCGCCTAACGAAATTCAGTACGTGGTAGGTACCCTTTCAGGTGACCAGCGCTTGAGCTGTGCGTGCGCTTCCCGAATCTCTAAGGTCGCAATCAGCTCGTCTGCCTCGGCACGGCTCGGAAACGTGATCACAGCTTCGCCAGCATCGGCGTCGTACACGGTGAAACCATCGGGCA
>JBBQTY010000040.1:0-24789 GCA_038234445.1 Lysobacterales bacterium | reverse complement strand
AAATAGTCGAGGCTGTGGTTCGCCACGTTGTCCGGACTGCAGATGCCCGCGTAGGCCTGGATGGTGATGCCGCTACCCGTCTCATAGGCGGTGCTGGCATTGCGATTGCCGTTGCAGGCACCGACACCCTGGGTGCTGTTGAACGTGTGATTGCCGCCGAACTGGTGACCCATTTCGTGCGCAACGTAGTCCACATCGAACGGATCGCCGACCGGCGCGAACGTGCCTGTGACACCACGTGCCTTTTGCGAAGCGTTGCAGATCACGCCGAGCCCCGCGACGCCGCCACCATTGGTGGAAACCACGTGTCCGAAATCATAATTGCCCGAACCGATCACGAGGTCCACATTGCTCTGATTCTGCGCGAGCATCGCGAAGCCATCGTTGTTGTCGTACGGGTCCGTAACGCTGTCGGTGTAGATCAGCAGGTTGTTGTTGGCCACCAGCACCATGCGCACCGCCACTTCGCGCTCATAGATGCCGTCAACCCGATTGATCGTGGTGACTACGGCGGCAAGACCCAGCGCCACGGTGCCACCTTGAAAAGCCGTGTATTCACCCGTCGCTGCCATTGCCAACCGATAGGTACGCAACTGGGTACCGGAGGACGTGTTCGTGGCATCACCGTGCTTATGCGCATTCGGCAAACCCAGATCCGCGGGCACTTCCTCACCCGTGACACCGCAAATCATCGGACCAGTCCGACTCACATCCCCCTTGTTGTAGCTGATGTAGTTTTCGGTATCGCCCGGCTGGAACGGATCGATGAAGGTCGTGCCTTGCGCCGAAATGATCTGGCCGTGAAAACCCTTCGGCGTGAGATCGAAACGTGCAGTGGCGGTGAGGTCATCAACGCCCTGCCCCAGCCAGGTGCGGATTTCAGGAAACTTCGCAGCGAGCTCCGGCTCCATGATCGGTGATTCAACGATCTGAAACGTGCCGTAGCTGCCATCGGGCAGAGGCAGGCTCAGCATTTGCACGCTGCTTTGCACCGGGATGTCGCGTTCCATCGGCACTTGCGCGAGCAATGCATCGAGCGCGCCACGATTCAGGCGCAGCGTACGGTAGCTGCTTGGCACAATCTGACGTGGAGTTGCAGTTCGGGCTATCGAGGCTTCGGGCTTTTCGACCCAGATCCCATCGGAAGAAGCCGCAGCGAACACTGCCGGTGCGAATCCTGAAAAGGAACAAAGAAGAACAAGGAAACAGGCGCGAACGTGGCGCACGAGCACGCTTCCGGCGCTGGAAGAATATGACATTGAATTTTCCCCTGGTGAAAGAACAAGCGTCCGCTATCGCAATCTGGCGCACCCCGTCCCGGTTTGTCAGTGCTGTGTACGGTCAGTCGCTGCAAAGCCTATGCCAAAAAGACGGCGACGTGCCAATTCAGATTCGCGCTTGACTTACGCCCGCGATCCTGCAGGCATTTGCTGGAGCCCGCTCGATTTGAAACTGCCAGCATGCGGAGCTTCAAATCCGAAAACTTTTGCGACGTAACCATGTCGCTCCTATCCCCAGTCCTCCAATTTGTCTGGCTCTTCCGCGCCGAGCATCGCCGCGCGGCGCCATTGGATGGCGTAATTCTCGATACGCTGGGTCTTCGAAGACCGCTGTTTTTTCGGCGCGGTGATGAACAAGGCCCATGGGGCGTCCAGCACACGGCGGCCCGTGAGGGCGAAGCGATCGGTATACACCTGCGCAAGTACAATGGCCTTTCCGGAAAAGTACGCTGCGGGATAGCAGACCACGACAAGTGCAAACATGTTCAAGAGCCAATCTGACACATGCGCGCGAGACGCCTGAGTCAGGAAAATGGCGATACCAATCGCCACGAGTAACAGCCCGGGGATGAGCAAGGTGAACAACCCGAACCAGCACGTGGCGTCAGCTGCCATGGCATCGAATCGGGCTGCCTGCACGCGAACGTCACCGCGGAAGAAGAACAGGCTCAATGCGCTTTCGGCTATCAGTACGCCCACCGGAATCAAGACGGAAAGCCACGTCGAAGGATCCGCAAGTACCTCGACGAATTTATCCACGCCGAACGCGCCGATACCATAGGCGAGCAGAAGTCCGACGAAAAACCCGAGAAAAATCGCCGCCCGTTGGGCGAAGGACTTCACGGCGCGCCACGGATCGCCATATTCGCGGTAGGCCCCGCTCACGCTCCGCAGCAAAATCAACCGAATGAGCTCGAACGGTCCCAGCGCAAGAATGGCAGACGTCCAATGTGTGGCTGCCCATACGACGACAGGCGCCTGGAACGAGAGAGAGAGCCACAGCGCTGTCCAGTCAGTGTGAATCTGGGCCGGTTGTCGCATCGATTCGGTACACCTTGTTTGGCTTGGATCGATTGAGGTCAACTCATGCTCGCGGATTATCATGCGCGCGGCGTCGTGGAAACACGTCGCGTCGCCGCCCGCTTCCACGGAATGAACGTCGATGCGGGGCAAAAGCGAACGATTTTTCTGGCGAGTCAATATTTGCTCAGGCTACTCTCGCTGGAATCGGCTAGTTACTTTGTAATGTTTTCTCGGAGGTGGAGAGTTTCGCGACGGGCATTGCGCGAGCTCGCCCGCTATCTTCGGGACTCGTTGGTGAGATACTCACCGTTCTTGCCTGACTACCGTGTTCGCGTACCCGCAGCAAGCGTTGACTGAGGGCCACAACACAGATTCAACGGAGCTACATAGTTACGTTGGCACAATCGCTGCTCCTTTACGGCAGCAAGCGATCCTCGAAGCCAACTTGCCTCGAAGCCAACTTGGACGAACTGATGGCGCTTGAAGTAAACGGTCTCCGCATGATGTTCGAGCGCAGCGCCGATGCGCTTGTAGTGCTGGACGTCAGCACGGGCCAGTTCATCGACTGCAATCAGGCAACGGTGGCCATGTTGCGCTACGGGGACATGAGCGAGGTGCTGGCTCAAAACCCCGCGCGATTTTCACCGAAATTCCAACCCGATGGCCGACTCTCATCGGAAAAAGCCGATGCCATGATTGCTGTTGCCCTGCGCGACGGCAGTCACCGCTTTGAATGGATCCATTGCAGCGACCACCGTGCCGACTTTCCGGTGGAAGTTCTGCTTACCCCGATCGTGATCGACGAGCGACAAATGGTTGTCGGAACGATGCGTGAGATCAGCCAGCGAAAGCTGGAACAGAAAACCCAATCGTTGTTGCATCGCATTTCCGAAGCCGCTCATTCGACAGCGACCCTGCTCGAATTGTTTGGCCGCATCCACCAGATTATCGGCGAGCTGTTGCCGGCCCGGAATTTCTTCGTCGCCTTGTACGATCAGGCCCGCGATGAACTGAGCTTTCCCTATTTCGTCGATGAGCATGACGTCGCCCCGCAACCCCGAAAGCTCGAAGACGGCACCCTTTCCGGACGGGTGATCTTGAGCGGAAAGTCGTTGCTGTTTACCCCGGAAACGGTGAGCGATGGATTTCACGCGCAATTCGCGCCGGTCGGCACCGACTCGGTGGACTGGCTTGGGGTGCCACTGAAGGCGCAATCACAAACCATCGGCGCGCTGGTCGTGCAGAGCTATTCCGGCGATGTCCGTTATGCTGAAAAAGACATGGTTCTGCTTGAGTTCGTTTCCAGCCAGGTGGCGTCGGCGATCCAACGCAAGCAAGCGGCAGATGCGCTGCTCGCTTCCGAAAAACGTTTTCGCCTCTTGTTCGAACAGAATCTGGTCGGCGTATTCCGCAGCCTGCCGGAAGGCCAACTGCTGGAGTGCAATGATGCCTTCGCGCGGATGCTCGGCTATGAATCCAGCGCCGAGATCAGCGGTGTCAACAGCAAGTCCTTCTATTTCGAAGATGCCGACCGTGATCGTTACCTTGCGTACCTGCGCGAAAACGGCTCAGTCAACAATTCGGTGACTCGCCTGCGCCGCATGGACGGTACCGAGGTGTGGGGAATGTTGACGGTCAATTTGCTCACGGATGATCCCGGCCAGCCCGAGGTGATGCAGGGAACCGTGATCGATTTTACTGAGCGAAAGCAGGTCGAACAGGCGCTTCAGCAAAGCGAATCACGACTGGAAGAGGCCCAACGCCTCGCTCATGTCGGCAGCTGGACCTGGGATGTGGCGACGCAGACGATGAGTTGGTCCGATGAGCTTTGCCGCATTTACGGCTTGTCGCCGGCCTCGCACATGCCTACGTGTGCAGACTCGATGGATCGAATTCACCCGGAAGACCGCGCTGGCGTGGAAGCCTTGGTCGCCGAGGCCATGCGGACGGGCAAATCGATAAGTCATGAAACCCGCATCATCCGTCCCGATGGCGAGGTTCGCACCGTTTTCGACCAGAGCGAGGTCCTGATCGACGATCAAGGTCGAGTGATCGGCATGGCTGGCGCCACCTTCGACACCACCTCGCGCAAGCAGGAGGAGCAGCTGGAACGCGATCGCAGCTTGATCCTCGAACAAGTCGCGCAGAACCGACCCCTGTCGGACATCCTCGCGCGCATTTCAAGCATGCTGGAGATACAGATTGCAGGTGCGCGCAGTTCCGTCCTTCTTTTGAGGGACCGTCGGCTCTGGACCGGCGCCGCGCCGCACTTGCCTAATGCGTATTCCGAGTGGCTCAACGGCAAGCCGATCGGACCCGCGGTGGGATCTTGCGGCACAGCTTGCTTCACCGGCCAGACCGTCATCACGGAAGACATCGCCTCCGATCCGCTCTGGGATGGTTATCGTGAGGAGGCTTTGCGGCACGGCTTGCATGCATGCTGGTCGATGCCCATTCCATCCAACCGCGGCGATGTACTGGGCTCTTTCGCGCTCTACCACGACCAGCCATGCAAACCGAATGCGCGCGACCTGGAGTTCATGGATATGGCGACGCGGTTGGCCGCGGTCGCCATTGAGCACCAGCTGCTCACCGATCAGCTCTCGTATCAGGCCCAGCATGATGCATTGAGCGGACTACCGAACCGACTGTTGTTTCAGGATCGCCTTAATCAGGCATTGGCCCGAGCCGAGCGCAAGAAATCGCAGGTAGGCGTGCTTTACATGGACCTCGATCGCTTCAAGAACATCAACGACATGCTCGGCCATTCGTCCGGAGATACGCTGCTCCGACAGGCCGCCAATCGCTTGCAAACCTGTATTCGAAAATCCGACACCATGGCCAGGCTCGGCGGCGACGAGTTTACCGTGGTGCTGAACGAACTGAATGATCCTCAAGATGCCATGCGCGTGGCGAGCAAGCTCGTCAAGGTCATGCGTGCGCCGTTTTATGTGGATCAGCATGAGCTGTTCGTTACCCTCTCAGTTGGCATCAGCATCTATCCGGATGATGGACTCGACAGCGATACCCTGATGGCCAACGCCGACGCGGCGATGTATCGCGCCAAGGAAACGGGGCGCGACAATTTCCAAGGGTTCGCCGCCGAGATGAACACGTTGGCGAAAGAACGCATATTCATGGACGGTCAACTCCGTCAGGCTTTGCGATTGGGCCAGTTGAGCCTGTATTACCAACCACACTGCGGTGCAGACGGTGAGATCCACGGCTTCGAGGCCTTGATGCGCTGGAACCATCCGACTCTCGGCATGGTGTCGCCAACGCGATTCATACCGTTGGCTGAAGCCAGCGGACTGATCGTCGTGCTGGGCGAATGGGCGCTGCGCACGGCCTGCGCACAAATGGTCGCGTGGCATGACTCCGGATATCCGCACCTGCGAATTGCAGTGAATGTGTCGGCCGTCCAATTCAAACGCGCCGATTGGGTCGAAACCGTGCGTCGCGCGTTGCGCGACACCCAACTTGCCCCCGAAGCGCTGGAACTGGAGATTACCGAAAGCTTGCTGCTGAATAGCGTCACTGAAACATCGGCCAATCTGTTCGAGCTGCGCGAGTTGGGCGTGGGCATCGCGATTGATGATTTCGGTACTGGCTATTCGTGCCTGGCCTACCTGCACAAGCTCCCGGTCACGACATTGAAAATCGACCAAGCCTTCGTTCGCGAAATTGGATTGGAGTCCCTTCCGGGCCAAGAGGAGGCGCCAATCATCCGCACAATCATCGCACTGGCCCGCAACCTAGGAATCGCGGTGGTGGCCGAAGGTGTGGAGACGCACGCGCAGAGGGATCTGCTGCTGTCGCTGGGGTGCGAAAGCCTCCAGGGCTTCCTGCTGCATCGTCCGATGCCGGTGAACCAGGTTGAGCTGCTGCTCAATTCGCCAGCTGAAAAAAAACGCAGCCGCAAACGCAATTCTGTCTCGCCCAGCCTCACGGTACGCCCGTCGGACAATCCCTGACCGAATTGCATTGCAACCGCGCGGAGCATAAACATCAATCACGGGTAACTCTGCGCTTTAGCCGTCGTCCGACTGACGTCAATGCATCGATCAAACGACATTTCGAGACCGACCACGCCAGCTGGAGAAAAGCTCACGTCGCCCCATTAATACATAGTATATTTTAGTGGATGCGGACATCGCCCTAACCTACTCCACGTAGAGAAAAACCCGCCAGCGTGGAAGTGCTCGGTACGCAGTGACCGGCCACGCTGTTGATGTCAAGCAAGCACTTGCTGCCGCCGCTCAGACAGTTTTCGGCGCTACCGACAATCCCGCATCGCCTTCAAGCACCGATTGTTCAAGTCGCGGTGCCTCACCAGGTGCCCACAAGTTTGCGCGATGTCGAACCCGATAGCGTAACGGTCCGCCATCGTCGCGCTCGCTGCGTTCGAGCGGGCGCGGTATGCAGACGAATTCCGCTTCGATCGCCTGCCCGTCAAGGCGAATCGTCGTGTAGCCGTGACCGCCCATGTCGACGAACGCGAGATGTGGCGACATTTCACGGTTCCTCAGCGCATGAGCCTGCTCGAGATCGCCGGTCTTCGCGTAGGCCAGTGCGGAACGCACGCCATGTTGCAGCAGCAGATTCACAGTCGGCTGCGGTGGACTGCCGAGCGGATTCGCGATGAAGAGGTCGCGCAGCGGCTGCTCAACCGACAGCTTGTGCTCATACGCTTCGACGAGGCCGGCCGCAGAAATCGAGCCGGTGACAAAGGCGACACCGACCGGTTCGAATGACGCGGGTGGCAAGGCCTTCGCGGCGAGTCCTGCCCAGAAGCTGTGCCGATCACCCGATACGGTCGCGAAACCGGTGATACCGGCATCGCGCACAGCGTCATAGATTTCGGCACGCTCATGATACGTCGCTCCCCAATCGCCGCCACCAAAACACGCGTAACCCTGACCCGGCCACGGATCGACGAGTCCACTTGGCAGATTTTGCGGATCCGCGCGCCAATCCAGCGAACCGAGCGAATTTCCCCAGATCTTCCAGGTTGCCTTCGACGCTCTGAGGCGCGCGAGAAACCAGGCTTTCTGCCGGGCACCGAGCATGCTTTGCGCGGGTTCATTCCGGCGAAAATTCTCGACCGATTTGTCGCCAAACTTGAGCGTCGTCGGTGGATGACCATCGGCGAATGCGCGCCCGCCATCAAGCGCTCTCGCGATTTCCTCGGGGAAAAAACCCGGGAAGGCATCATCGGAAAACGCGCCGGCTTCCGGTCGCCCGGTGGGTTCTCGCGAACGAAAGCTACGCTGATCGGTGATGATCAAATCAATATGCCGTCCCCAGCGCAAGGCGCGGTAGCCGATAAGGCTATCGATGGCCAGTCGGTTGTTGGGTTCCAGGCCGAGACCATCGTCATCGAATTCGGTTACCGGCGTATCAATCACCGAGGGTGCAACGAAGCGTTCGAGCATCCCATCCGGCGCTGCGATGCGCGCTGGCTGGTACTCGAACCAGGCCTGGTTAGCCGCGACCTTAAGCGTTTGTGCGGGTACCGTGTCGTTGCCAAATACCTGGATCGACTGCCAGCCATTCCACGAGAACTCGTGGTTGTCCCACATCGCCACGAACGGCCAGCGTGCGCGCGCATCCTGGATATCGGGATCCTGAAGGTAGGCGTGATAAAGCGTTCGATAGTCGGCCAGTGATGCCGGCACGTGGAAGAGGTCGACGACCTTCTTGCCATCCGGGAAGTGGATCGGGAAACGTATCGTGCGGTCGTAACGCTTGCCGGTCGGCGTGTCTTCCGGGTATTGCACGACTTCGTAGAAAAAGTCACCGAGATGCAGGACGAATCCGAGCTGCTCTGCCGGCGACGCGTGCTCGTCCTCGTGGATCATTCGTCGATAGGCATTTTGCGCGCCTTCGCAGATGCTCTGGCAACTGGCGAAAGCAAAGCGTGCCGGCGCGGCATCGGCATCCGTCGGAGCCGTCGTGGTGCGTCCGATACGGCTGCCATTTCCGTCTGCGTCAATGAAGCGATACCAGTAGACGCGTCGCGGCTGCAGACCGGCAACGAGTATGCGGCAAGTCCAGTCGGAATCGGCGTGGATCGTTGCATTCGCCGTCGCGACAACGCGCGTGAAGTTGATGTCTTCGGCCACTTCAACCTGCAACACGGCGTCCGTGCGCGCATCGTCAAACGGACGTCTTGTCCAGAGCAGCACGCTGTGTGAATCCGGATCGCCCGATGCGACGCCTTGCGGGTAGGAATCTCGACGTTCCGTCCAGCGAAGATTCGAAAGTTTCAGGGGCGAACAGCCCCAGGCAAGTGTGGCACCAAGCGCAGTAGCGAGGCGCAGAAACTGACGTCGATCGAGCTGGGCCACGGGTCTTCTCCGCTGCGTGATGATGCCGATATTCGCGCGCCAACAGGTCGCTCGAATCGGGGCTGAAGCATCCGCCTCGCGCATTTAGCAGCTAACCGACTCCGCACTCCGCGGCGCATTGGGATCGAAGCGGAAAATCCGGAGCACGCGAGATTGCGACATGCCTCGCAACGCACACTAGTCCTGCAGGCTGAGCACCGAACGTGCCAGAAGTTGGCATTGATCATCGAAAGGGTATTCGCCGTCGACGTAGCGGATGACTTCACTCAATCGAGCGCGCACATCGTCGATGTAAATCAGTGACGGGCTCATACAGCTGCGGCTTATGCGCCATGCTCTTTCGAACACCGAACAGCCGGGTCGTGAATTCAGATAGTGGGTGCCCCCGTTGTCTTGCCGTTGTCTGATCCGCGCTTGCGAGCAAGATCGATGGCAACTGGTGTCAATCAATGATCCTGTGTTTAGCGCGACACGCTACGAACGTTTGCGAAGGACTTTGCCCTTGATGGCTGCTGCGGCAAGGGCCGGTCGAGTGCAGAAGTTGCATTGCCGGTAGCGACCCAAACCTCACCACGTCAACATGATCTTGCCGATGTGCTCGCTGCTCTCCATCAGTGCGTGCGCCTTTGCCGCATCACCTGCCGCGAAGACCTCATGGATTACCGGCTTGGCTTTGCCCGCTTCGAGAAGCGGCCATACCTTCTCGTGAAGTTGTTGTGCGAGCGCCGCCTTGAACGCGATTGAGCGCGCTCGCAACGTGGAGCCGGTGATGGTCAGCCGCCGTCGCATAATCAGCGAGGCATCAATGTCTGCTTGCCTGCCACCCAGCGTCGCAATGAATACCAGTCGACCATCTTCAGCCAGCGACTCCAACTCACGCGGCACATAGTCGCCTGCCACCATGTCGAGGATCACATCCACTCCCCGGCCATCGGTCTGCTTATTCACTTCCTCCACAAAATCCTGTTCACGGTAATTGATAGCGTACGCGCCCAGCGCCTCGCATGCTGCGCACTTCTCGGCATTTCCGGCAGTCGCGAACACGCGGTGACCGAAAGCCTGAGCCAGCTGAATGGCGGTGACGCCGATGCCGCTGGACCCGCCCTGCACCAGCAACGATTCCGGTATGCCTTCCAGGTTGATACCGAGCCGGGCTCGATCGAACACGTTGCTCCATACGGTGAAGTAATTTTCCGGTAACGCCGCTGCCTCGATCATGCTGAATCCCTTGGGCACCGGCAGGCATTGCAACAAAGGCGCCACGGCGTATTCCGCGTAGCCGCCACCGGCAAGCAACGCACAAACAGCGTCGCCGTGCTGGAGGCCGAATGGGTTATCGCTTGTGACATCACCGCTGACCAAGACGCCAGCCACTTCGAGACCAGGCAGATCCGAGGCCCCCGGTGGCGGCGCGTAATATCCCTGACGCTGGAACACATCCGGTCGATTCACGCCTGCTGCCATTACCTTGATCAATACCTCACCCGGACCGGGACTCGGGATGGGACGCCCGGTCAGTTGCAGGACGTCAGCTGCGCCGGGCTGGATGATCTGGATCGCTTGCATGATGGCCATGTGGGCTCCGTAAGGTCGACGCTGAATTGATCATGCCATGGTAGCGCGTCGACACCATCTTCTTCGCATCCCCAATTGATGGAGATTCGCGAAACAAGTGCCAGCAACAATCGCGACACTTAAAATCTTCATCGTCTGCGAGCCGCGCGAGGAGAATCGAATCAGGGTATTTGTGGAACTAGTAATTATCCAAAGGTGCGCTCCGATTGTCCTGCATCATCGCCATGGTCAATCCAGCTTCACTCCACTATTAACTATGTAAACGGGCTCTCCCACTCCTGACAATACCACCCACAAAAGTGAAATGCATGTCGAACTATTCGGCAATCGGCTGATAGCTGTATCCACCGTTAGCGTGCGCGACGATGATGGCGGCATTGCGTGATCGGTGTGAGGTAAATCCAGATAGAATCGACGCGCTTCCCTTCCGCGACAAACCGGATGTAGCGCCTGCGCGCATCGGCGCGTCGCTTGGCGAAAGCGGCAAGCAAACTGTCGGTAGCGAGCCAAGCAGGCGCTGACTCATCAACCACCATCGCCGGATAACTACTCCACGGCCACTTGCCAGGATCGCGAACCCTGCCGGCGTGGACCAGGTTCAAAACCAGGTAGCACGCAAATTCCAGAAGATAGCTTTCCACGTCGACCAGGATCACTTTGAATCGCGCTTGGAATAGATTTCCGCTGCGACTATGCCAACGATTGCTGGTCTCGGTGAATACGTCGTTCAACAGGCGAATGCCCTTCGACAGTTTTCCGTCTGGAAACTCGATCATCAAGTCATAGTGATTGCTCATCAGGCAATCGGCGTGACAGATTCAGTTGCAATCCTGCACCACATCAGCCAGCACCGAAAGGAACTGCTGACGATCTGCATCGTCGTCGAAGATCGCCTCAGGACAAAGCCCACGTGACATCATGTGAAACAGCGCATCAGCGAATTCACCGTCCAGCAGCCTCGTGATGATTGGAGTCTGTTGACATCGATGCTGCTTTGTTTGACGCACTCCGATCACCCGTGCGAATTCACTCTATCGAAATCATTGCGAGCTCGTCGGCATGACCATGCGAAGTTGAATGCCTCTCGCTTTCTTTTCCCAGCCAGTCCGCTCACTGCCGTAGTGGACTGCGCTGAATCTAACAGCGTCCACGAAGTCGGGTCGATCCAGACATTGCGTGTTCGCGCTTCGGCAAGTTAGCATCTCAAATTGGCAGAAACCGTCGCAAGTATTCTTTGGTCCATTGAGCTGCAAGCATTCTGACTTGTGGTGATTTCGCGACTCGAAAACATCAATTCGCAATTCTGGAGAGAATGCATCGTGCAGAAATCTGAATCTCGCGTCCGTGCGCATATCGCGGCTTGTCTGATTGCAGGCATCGGCTTATCCGCGAGCGCGTTCGGCGCGATCGTCTACAGCGGCCCGGTCAACATCGTCGTACCGAACAACCTCGACGGCATCTATTTCAATGTGGTCACCGGAGCCGCGGGTCCAACAGGTAGCTCTGCGACCGGATGGGACATCAACATCTATTCGGTCTCCGACGGCAAGTTCACGCTGTGGGGTCCGACTACGCAAACCTGGCTGAGCCCCTCGGGCGTCGCCGCTGGACCGTACCCGCTTCCGGGCGGAACATCGATTTCAGGCCCGGATACAAACTTCTTCAGGCCGGGAGGCGGTTTTGATGCGGGACCGCAGCTGACCGCAAACAGCGAGGAGAACCTGCTCGGGTTTCGCTTCATCAATGAATCCGGTGGCGCGACGCATTACGGCTGGGCGCGTTTTCGTATCGGAGCGACGCCAGCGACTCGCAGCATCATTGGCTACGCCTGGGACAACACGCCCGCTGCGCTGATTCGTGCAGGCGATACCGGCGAGTTTTTCAACAGCGGCCCAGTCAGTATTCCGATACCGGACAGTAATAGTGGTATTTACTTCAATGTCGTCACCGGATCGGTCGGATCGAACCCAGCTTCGGCGGTGGGTTGGGACGTCAATCTTTACAGTGCCATCGCGACCCAGTTCAATCTTTGGGGGCCAACGACCCAGACTTGGTTCGGCTTGAACAGCACGGCTGACGGCCCGTACAACCTGCTGGCAAATACGCAGATCGGCGGATCGCCGACCGCATTCTTCCGGCCCGGCGGTTCAGTGAATATCGGCACGCAGGTCAACCTCAACAGCAGCGAGAACCTTCTGGGTTTTCGTTTCACCAACGAAGCCAATGGCGATCAGGTACATTTCGGCTGGCTCCGCTTGGCAGTCGGCGCGAGCGCTTCAGAGCGAACGATTGTCGCCTATGGCTACGATCGTCGTGCGGGCGTCGGCGTGCTTGCAGGGGCAACGATCAGCGACCGGATCTTCGCCTCCGGCTTCGATTGACGCAGTACTTTTTCGCCGTTGCACGGTGAACGTGCGACGGCGACCGATTCATCGCGAGAGCAGTTCGCGCAACCGATCGAGACCAGCGCCGTATGCCTCGCCACGCAGTGCGACGCGACGGATCGGCTCGCGAACCTGGGCCGAACTCGTCGTGCGGACTGCACGGATCGCTTCATGCGGCTGCAGACATCGCGAATCGAAAGCAAGAGTGCAGAACGCGAGCAGGCGACGCACGAACGTGTCTGCGTCCGCGACCAATTCTTCGTAATTGAAGATTCTGTAGTTCGAAGGGTGCTGTTGATGCCACCGATCCGCGACGCTTCGATAGCTGTGCGTATACGCAGCAAGATCCTCGAAGCGATAGCTGAAATCGGCTTTGCCTGGAGCGAACAATTGCTTGTAGCAGGACCAGGCTGTCTCGAGTGGATCGCGACGGCAATCAATGATGCGCGCGCCGGGCAGCATCGCGCGCAGTGCACCCGACAACAACCAGTTGCCTGGACACTTGTCCGTCGATACACGGTGCTGCTGCCGCCAGCGAGCCGTGCGTCTCAAGTATTCATTGCCGAGTCGAGCCCACTCATCGGGCGTGGCCTCGCACGCCCACTGCGCAAGCGGTTTGCGGCGGCGTCTGCTCTCGACCGCAATCACATGTTCGAGCGTCGGCAATTCGCTCGCCGCTTCGACGTCTGGATGACGCGCCAGAACCTGTTCGACCAGTGTGCTGCCCGATCGAGGAATGCCGACGATGAACACCACGTTCTCGCCCAGTGAAAGATCGCGACCAGGCTCAACATGAGTGAAGGCATCGGCGATCAACTCGGCGTCAGCAGCGAATCGTGCCGAATCCCAACGCTGGGCGACGGCAACGGCGTCATTGACCCGAGTGAACATCGCGAGCGCGGCAGTGTGATCGCCATGCACCTCATGCGCCCGAGCCAGCGCGAAGCCGAGCAAGCTGGATTCGTAAGCGGTCGTCGCGCGTCGATAGGCATGCGCGAGCTGCGCAAGCTCGGCGTCATCGATGCCCACGGTTTTCAGATCGAGCAGCGCGAACCAGGCTGCCGCAACCTCACTCCCGCTTGCGATCACACGGCGACATTCGGCGGCGGCAGCGGGCGCATCCCCAAGCGCCTGCAAGCAGCGCGAGCGCAGCAAGTGAGCGCGCGGCACACCCGGTGAAACCCGCAACGCCGCGTCGACAGCAAGCAGGCTATCCTCGATCCAGCCATGCTGGTCGAACAAAATGGCAAGCTCGATCCAGTCCTCGGGGTGCGTCGTGCAAGTGGCCGCTTGACGGAGTGCGAGCAGCGCGCCCTCATCGTCCACGTTATTGACCAGCACGCGTGCGAGCAGACGCAGCAACTCGGGATCGTCGGGATGTTGATCGATTGCCTTGCGGGTCGCTTCGATCGCTTCGGCGTATTCGCCCGCGGCATCATGCAGCATCGCTGCCCAGCGCAGCACTTCGGCGTGACCGGGTGCAGCGAGTGAGGCGCGCGTCCATTGCACCCACGAGCTACTCAGATCACCACGCGCAAATGCCCTCGACAATTCGACCAGAGCGGCACGCGGCAGCGCCGTGAGACCGACGCAACGCCGCTTGCCTGCAAGCGACACAGTTTTCGCAGACGAGCTCGAACGGGGTGAGTCAGAGGGCATGCATGGATACTCGTGTTCCGAATCAAGGTCGTCTAATGATGTTGATCGAGTAGCAGTGTAGAGCCCTCAGGTTCGGCCATCATTAAACTCACCGGCTAGACATTCGAGGAGATTGGGCAATCTACCGGCAATCTGGCGATGTCTATCCAGTATGGACAATCCATGGAATCAAACCCGATCTCCTTTCCGCAGTTCTGGATCAGGTCTGCACGTCGCGATCATCGAGATTCGCATGCTTGTCGAAATCAATAACTCTGGCACGAATGGCATTTACCTAAGGCCGTCATCCCGGCGAAGGCCGGGATCCATCTTGATTTTGACAGCCTGAAAATGGATCCCGGCTTTCGCCGGGATGACAAGAATATTGGTGTTTACCAGGTATCGCGCGAATCGTAGCCAAGAAATTTCCCCGGACAACGATGCGCGGCTTTTAACAGCCAAATCGCTGGTCAAGCGGGGATGATCACGCCAAGTAAGTGCCATTCGACTCTGGTCCAATCGGTCAAGTGATAGTGATTGCCCATCAGACAATGGGCGTGACAGATCCATTTGAAATCCGCCACCATATTCGCCGACACAGAAAAAATATCCTCGCTATCCACATCATCATCAGAGACCGCCTCGCGACGATCACCAAGTGACGTCTCGTGATACAGGGCACCAGCGAATTCAAATCGAAGCGGTCAGACCATGATCAGAGTCCAGCAAGGCGATGATCCTTTGCCAGGCCTGACACCCACCTTGCGTCCCTGCCCCACATGCTGCTCCACCATATGGCGTTCGAGGCGACTTCGGTAGCGCTAGATACTCGGTATCGGCGATCATTGCTCGGGTCAACGAGGCGGACGCGGTGCCAGTTGATTCGGGATCAATCTTTTTACCGGGCGCACTGGTGTAGCAACGCGCGAAGCAACGGCAACAGAGCCGGCCGTTTCGAACCCGCCCCTGAAAATGGAAACCTCGCTGAGCAGGGAAATGTTGGGAGTGATGGCAAACGCGGCGCCGAAATCCTCAATGTTCGCCCAGTTGCCGCCCGGAGCCGTCGGCCAGATGACCCAACCAGCGCCCGCTTGATAACGCTGCGAGGTCATTGAAAATGGCATGCTCGGTCCACCCACGGGCTCGGAAACGGTGATGACGTAGTTGCCAGCGGGTAACACTTGGGATCCTCCAACAAACGGCGCGTCATACGTACCACCGGCATTCGTGCTGATCACCGGGGATGTCGAGGCGATCAGGTTGCCGGGCTTGCCAGTACCGGCATCAAACGCCCTCAGATTCGCAATGAGGTTTTGCCCTGCCCATTCCAATTCCGGCGGAACCGCGGGTGCAACGCCATTCATGGCAAATCGCAATCCATCGAATCTCGTGGTCGCCAGAAGCTCGAATTGAACTCCGATTTCCCCGCCATTACCGGCGCCAATGCCGAGGATAGAAGTCGGTGGAAGTTCGTGCCGCGCAAATTCGTTGCCACCAATCGCCGTCGGGGCTGACTCGATCACATTGTCAAGCACGCTCAGCTCCGAAGGCGATTGCGAAGAACTGAGGCTGTATTCGATGGACCAAACACCGTTGCCGTTAAAAGCAAAGCTAATGGGAAACGTGACCGGCACAGTCGCACCAATCGGCAAGGATGCGATGGTGTTGGAAACGATCGGCGTGCCAACCTCATTCCCATCGCGCTTGATCGATGCTGTGGCGATGACATTGGTCAGATCCGCGCCACCGATGTTTGACGCAACGACACCAAACCGGGCATCGACGGCGATACCTGCAGCGACACGTGGATACGGCGAACTGAAAGACGGGGCGATCGCCGCGAGATCCGGCGTGCTGTCGAGGACCTTGACATCATCAACGAGCAAAAGGAACTTGTCGTTCGAATTGTTGTGGAACGCGACGTAGATCTGCTGTCCACTGAAAGGCGCAAGGCTCACCGCGTGCTGCGTCCAAGCAGGCTGCTCGGCGGCCACAGAAAACAACGTGGTGCTGTTGGTGATCTGATTGCCGATCGCCCCCGCTCCGCCCGTCGGCGGCCCACTGGATACAAGCATCGCGCGCACTTCGTATCCATCCTGGTACGACGGATCGTAAGCCACGGCCCGCCAGGAGAGCGTCGCAGACCCCGCCGGCACCGAAATCGCTGGTGTCCACATCCAATCGTTCGCCATGCCCGCTGGCTCGTAATACGAGGTACTAAACGCCGCACACTCGGAGGCGTTCAAGGAGAAATCCTCGCGAACTTCCCAGGCTTCATTGACATAAGCGACCGCCGCGTTCGGGGTTAAATTGTCGACATTGCGCTTCAGCCAGCCCGCCGGAAACGGGTAGGTGCCGGCGCCTCCCGCAAAATCACCGATGTTGCAGCCGGGTCGAGGGTTCATCGGATCGGCGATATCGAAATTCTGGTAGAAGGTTTGCGCGTGCAGAGACGCGGACGCGCCCAATGCGGCAACAATGGCTGCCGTCAGTATCCGTCGCGATTGAATGATCGCCATGCTGGTGTCCTCTGAAAATATTTGTACGGCGCAACGAGCTTGCGCGTACCTACTACAAGGATGCACGAGCCGATCTGCGTGTGCCATCCCCATCTGGCGGAATCTGAAAAACGACAGCCGGCCCCTGACCGCGCACCAGAAATCGATGCATCACTCACCGGCCGAGCGGACTCTCGCGCTCTGGCAACTCGCCGCCGAGAATCATTGGATTGTTGCCGTGAAACCAGGTCGTGTAGACGCCTGTCTCTTCAACGACTACTTGAACAACTTGAGCACGTCGACCGGCGCATCGTCAAGCAACGGCAGGCGGTCGAGAGATGGTCGGGCCGGGCCGACTGAGATACCAATGTGCCAAGCCCGCTCCCTCGTCGTTATCGAACGATCGACACGGTTGGGTCGAAAGACAATCAGCATGAACATACTTATTAAACATTAGTTTCTTTAGCATCTTTTGAGTTTTTATTTACTGATTAAGTCAATCACCCACCCGCGCCCGAATAGCCCTTCAGGAACGTCCAGATACGCTCGTACTGGCCGCCGATCACGTGGCCTCCGTTGGTGACAAGGATCAACTGATAGCGACTGCACGATGCGCCCCAGCCGGTCAGATCATAGCTTTTCGCTTCATGCCCGTTGGCTGTGTAGGTCTCACGCAGAATGCCACTGTCATGGCCGGTCGAATTGTCGCCGCCGAAGCAGCCGTGCTGGGTGGCCCAAAGGTTCATCGGAAAGAAAACGCGCCAATCGATACTCCAGTCAACCGGATTATGAAACGTGGCCGTGGGCGGCGGCGCCACGGATGTGTCATTCGTTCCATGCAGATGCAGGATCGGCGTCGCCGCGCCGTGGTGCGTCGCGCTTGATCCGTCGACATCGCAATCGATGTCGGCATCGTCGCAGTAGAGCAATCCCGCGTTCACTGCGACAGCAGCGAAACGCATTTTCGTCGACGGTCGTTGCAACAGGAAGTACGGCATGTACGCACCGCGCGATTCTCCGCCGAGATAAATGCGATCGGCATTCACTGATTCGCCTGCAAGTCCGTGGGCGACGAGTCCGTCGATGATCAGGCTGATGAACTGCGAATCCTCGGACTGGCCCGGAAGATCGGCGGCGGCGTGCGTCCATGTGTGGTTCGCCCCGCTCGGCGTGATCAGGATCGCGCCATCCGCATCGGTGTATGGGTAGAAGCCGCTGGCGTAGCCGTTGCCGGAACCACCATCGCCGTGCAGCCAGAAAAGGACTGGGCGTCCGCACTGAGGTGCCGGTGTTGCAGGAATTCGATAGTAATAGGTATGCGTCGCGCCATCGCTGGTTTGCACGGTAGCCGACCCGGAGACCAGCGCGCCGGTTTCGAATCCATTGCGGAATACCGAATCGCACGCGGCTTGAGCGCAGTCGCAGGCCCATGCCGTCACGACGAGTGCAAGCAAAAGGCGAACACAGAAATTTGTAACCGCCAGATTGGAACGATGCGGTGAATGGATCATGGCGCCTCCTGCTACAAATCGGTGCGCAACCTCGCGCGGACTTTGATACCTACAATAAACAGGCGCGAATCCGGACAGTCGCCGATACCAAAACGTGAGCTATCGTCGCATGGCCCTCGGCGCTTCGAATCCGATCAGTGAAATCGCCCTTCTTTGGTGTTGTCATCCCGCGAAGGAAGGAATCACGGGGCAGGAAAAGGCGCGGAAAGTCATCGCCATTCGACACTCAACCCCGTTTCTCACGTTGAGCCTGGCAGCCAACGGCATACGCATCACCTGCGAAATGTCCGCGGCTACATCAATCGATTGACCAATCGATCGATCCGCGTACGCGTGAGCTGTTTGAGCTTCTTGCGTACCTGCGCAGGATAATCGCGCGGGCTCTCCAACGAATGGAAATCGGTCAGCCGGGTTGCATGGCGCTTCAACGCCTCCCATTCGGCAGTGTTGCGAGCGACCAGCAATCGTTCCGGATCACGCAGAAGCAGACCGTTCTCAAGATCCAGCGCCCAGGCACGTGGATTGAGATTGTGACCTGTCAGCAGTGACACATCATCGTCAACGAACATGCCCTTCAGATGATAACTGTTCTCGCCATTGCGCCAGAGCCAGAGGTTGAGCTGCCCGCTGTCGATATGCCTGCGATGGGCATGTGCGAATCGACGCAGATTATTCTCATAAAGGTAGGGCAGCATCCCGATGGTGGTGAACGGCTGGTCAGGCGCGAGATAGAAATCGTTGGCCGTCTTGTCACCAACCATGATGTCAACGCGACAGCCACGACGTAACAGCTGCCCGATAGCCTTGCGCATCGGTCCAGGCAGGTTGAAGTAAGGCGTCAACAACACCACGGACTCCCGCGCCTCGTGCAGCAATGCCAGCACCACGTCGTTGAGTGCATTATCGGTGCGACCGAAGCCAAGCATTGGCGTCACCAGCACCTGCCCTGGGTCACGACTGTCCGACGGCACCCGATAGTGCGCCTCACGCAAGCTCTCACGGAATCCACGAATCGCGCTTTGCAGCGTCTTTGACGGACGCCCACCGGGTTTATTGAGCCGACGAACGGCCGGGCTGTCCGCCAGGTGTTGCTGCACGAAGTTTGCGAGAGCATCGGCGAGGCTACGGTCCTTCAGGCAGTGATAACGATCAAGCCGGTAGCGTCCGTGCCAGTTCAGATACACATCGTTGAGACTGGCACCGCTGTACAACACCGTGTCATCAATGACGATGCCCTTCAAATGCAACACGCCGAACAACTCGCGGCTCTGCACCGGCACACCGTAAATATCGACGCCCAGCCCATGCCGTTGGGCGTACTCGCGATACATACCCGCGTTGCCTTCGCTCTTGTCCCTGCCAATCAAACCACGCTGTGCGCGATGCCAATCCACGAACAACGAAATCTGCAATTGCGGTTGGCGTGCGTGGGCGGCGTAAAGCGCGTCCATGATCTCTCGCCCACCGTCATCGTCTTGCAGATAGAGCACCACGATCACGATGCGATGTTGCGCGTTGGCGATCCTGTCCAGAAGCTCGTGTCTGAATCCCGCAGGGTCCGGCAACACCGCGATCGACGAAGCGGGAACGGCAATCCCCGGAAGATCGGAAAGCAGCTTCGGGGAACGTCGCTGCAGCAATGGAGACACGATACGGCTCGCCATCGTTTGCGCTGCATTGTTCAATTCGTTCATCGCCAGAAATCGGGAAGGGCCAACATCATATTCCATGGCATGCCCTACCCGCGCAACGAGTGGAGTCAGGCCAAGTCAGAGCAGAAAATCATCGGCATCTCAGGGTGACGCCCAGCGTCGATGCGCTAATGACTACGTGATTTCGCTGTTCGACTTCTGACAATGCCACCGACGGACGTGAAGGGCATACCGAATTGTTCGGCCATCTGCGGACAGCTGTATGCGCCAATGGCAAGGGCTGCAATGAGCTCGGGCAACGCGCTGGGTACGACGGACTACTTCAAGATTCAAAACTGGAAGATAAACATCCCTCTTGGATTTTCAAGAACTATTTTGCTTTCATCACATAGTCACGGTTGGTCTGAAGCAAACGCCAGGTGGCGCGAACTAGATGTCGTCCGGGTGCTCTAACCGCTCGCGCAATGGTTGTCCCTCGCGCGCCTTTTTCAGGGAAGCCTCGGATCGATGCCGCGGGCGGAGCAAATCTCTCCGCCCTTAAGCACGCTGCCAGTCATTTAGATCCACTGCGCGAGCCTATTGGAAACCATCCCTGAAGATGATGTCGGTGATCAACACGTTGCTGTCGGCGGACGTATTGTTGGCCGTATTCGGATCGGAGGCAGGCGATTGCACCGTTGCCGTCACCGATGTATCGACCGAGGTGGGTGGCGTACCGCCGACACTGTTGACCGTGGCCGTAACCAGGAACGTCAGACTGCTGCCCTTCGGCATCGCCAGAGTCTGGTTGACTGCACCGATGCCGCTTGCAGGACAGGTTGCGCCACCCGTTCCCGAACAGGTCCAGCTGACATTGATCAGAAGGCCCGGCAGGGTCTGCGCGATGTTGACCGCGGCGACGTCGATGATCGAGCTGGTGTTGTTGACCACGATCGCGTAAGTCGTCGTGTCGCCCGGCGCAACCCAACTGACGCTATCGCTGTTGCTGATTGTGATGTCGGCGAAGAAGTCATCGTTGCTGATCAGACCGGTTCCCTGCGCCTGGCTTACGCTGACCCCGGCCGTGGCGGAGCCGAGATTGACGAAGAAGTTCTCGTCGAATTCCGCAACGAGGTCGCCGACTGCGGCGACCGTGATTGTCTTCGTTTCGCTGGCGCTGCCGGTGAAGGTCAGCGTGCCGCTATTACTGGCATAGTCGCCCGGCTGCGTCGCCGTTCCGTCAGCCGTGCTGAATGGCACCGTGAAACCACCTTGAACCGTGCCTGTCAGACTGACCGTGAAGACGAAGTTGGTCGCGCCGGAATTGCCTTCGGCAAGGGTCACGTTGTTGATCGCAATCGAAGCACTGTCGTCGTTGTTGATCGTTCCGAGTCCCGAAGCATCGCTGACGGTGACCGCCGCATTGCTGGATGTGCCGAGATCCACGGTAAAACTCTCGACAGGTTCCAGGATGGTATCGCCGACACCGGCGACCGTGATCGTCTTCGTTTCATTTGCGCCGCCGGTAAACGTCAGCGTGCCACTGTTGCTGGCATAGTCGCCGGGTTGCGTGGCCGTGCCGTTGCTGGTGCTGAACGGCACCGTGAAACCGGCCTGCACTGCACCGGTCAGACTGACGGTGAAGACGAAGTTGGTCGTGCCGGAATTGCCTTCTGCGAGGGTCACGTCATTGATCGCGATCGATGCCGCGTCGTCGTTGTTGATCGTGCCGAGTCCCGAACCATCACTGACTGTTACCGCCGCATTGCTCGGCGCGCCGAGATTGACAGTAAATGTTTCGTTCGGTTCGAGGATCGTTTCACCGACCACGGCGACCGTGACGGTCTTGGTTTCATTTGCGCTGCCGGTGAAGGTCAGAGTGCCACTGTTGCTGGCGTAGTCGCCGGGTTGTGTGGCCGTGCCGTTGCTCGTGCTGAACGGAACCGTGAATCCGCCAGACACGGCACCGGTCAGGGTCACCGTGAAGACGAAGTTGCTTGAGCCGCTGTTGCCTTCAGCAAGGGTCACGTCATTGATCGCGATCGATGCACTATCGTCATTGCTGATGGTGCCGAGTCCCGAGCCATCGCTGACGGTGACGGCTGCGTTGCTCGCTGCGCCAAGCGTGACGGTGAAATCTTCATCTGGCTCCAGATTCGTGTCACCAACCACGGCGACCGTGACGGTCTTGGTTTCGTTTGCGCTGCCGGTGAAGGTCAGAGTGCCGCTGTTGCTGGCGTAGTCGCTTGGCTGTGTCGCGCTGCCGTTGGCCGTGCTGAATGGCACCGTGAAGCCACCTTGCACCGCGCCCGTCAGACTCACCGTGAAGACGAAGTTGGTTGTACCGGAATTGCCTTCGGCGAGAGTCACATCATTGATCGCGATTGATGCCGCGTCGTCGTTGTTGATCGTGCCGAGTCCTGAGCCGTCGCTGACCGTGATCGCTGGATTGCTCGGCGAACCGAGCGTGACGTTGAACGTCTCGTTCGGTTCGAGGATCGCATCGCCGACGACGGCAACCGTGATCGTTTTCGTCTCGCCAGGGCTGCCGCTGAAGTTCAGCGTACCCGAGTTGCTCGCATAGTCGCCCGGCTGTGTCGCCGTGCCATTGCTGGTGCTGAACGGAACCGAAAATCCGTTCTGACCTTCTCCAGTCACACTCTCCGTGAAGACGAAGTTGGTTGTGCCGGAATTGCCTTCAGCCAAAGTTACATCGTTGATCGCGATTGATGCCGCATCGTCGTTGTTGATCGTGCCAAGTCCCGATCCGTCGGCAATCGTCGCGTTGGTCGGGTTGGACAGGTTGACGGTAAAGGTTTCATCGGGCTCGAGCACGCTATCGCCGTTGATCACAACATTGACGATCGCCGTTGCCGATCCACCTGCCGTGAAGTTGACCGTCTGATTGGTGATGCCGACAAAATCCGAACCAGCCGCGGCAGTGCCGTTGGCAGTGTCCACACGAACGCTGACCGCGCTGGCGGTATTCGAGCGGGTGATCGTGAATTGGGCATTGGTGGTGCCGGAATTGCCTTCGCTCAGAGTTACGTCATTGATGTTGAGGGTCGCCGCCGGAACCGGAAAGCTGTAGCTGACGATTCGGCTGTGCCAGTTGAACGAGCCGTTGGCAGCCAGGTATTGGCCGATATACCAGAAAGTACGATCGTCGCTCGGATCGACTTGAATGGTCGAGTAGTCGCCCCATCGGGTCAGCGTGCCCGTCTGCGACCCGCTGCCGGCAAATGCGGTGGCTTCCGCCTGCAGCGTGCTGACCGGATCGCCGAGCTCGCGGCCGACGATTCCGATCGACGGAAAGATGCCCGCACCTGCGTTGGCGATGCTGTAGCCCATCATCATGTTGCCGTCCTGATTCATGGCGATCGATCCCATCCAGCGGTCGCCGCTCGCACCCGGGTTATAAGTACCGTTCTGGAAAAGGACCGGACGATTGGCGACGACAGGATCGCTCGGATTGCCAAGCGGGTTGCGGATTTCATACCAGCGCAGCGCAGCACCCTGGCCGCCAGCGCCATCGGGATCGACCGAATGCGTGACCATCATGCTTTCGACGCCCCCGCGATTGCGATAGGCGAGTCGGTACATGAGCCGTGACCCCAGCGTGTCAAGCAAGGTCGCGGTTCCCGGTTGCGCAACGCATGCCCCACCTCCGCCATTGCAGGCGTTCGTCGTCGCACCGATCGGCACATTGATGAAAGATCCGGCGGCACCTCCGAAGCCATCGGTCAGAGTAACCGTACCGGCCGCGAAGTTCGGCTTGAGCTTGAGATAGCGAAGATTGTTCGTCGTCGAAACGCGCATGAAAATTCCGCCCTGGGTGAGATCGCTGGGCAGGGTGGTTCCATCAAGATCGGCCGGAAGAAACCCCGCGCCACCGCCGTAGAAACCAATCGGCGCGCACAGCGTCGTCGCGGTCGGATCGCCAGCCAGCATCTTGATGCGATCCGAGGCACACAGAGCGGCACCGGTATTGCCGCCAGCCGGAGAGCCGCCGAAGATGTTGAATGCGGTGTAGTAGCCGTCCGGCCAGACACCGAGCTTGCCGTAGTCGTTGAAGCCGCTGGGCGAGGTGCCACTGAACAACACCGAATAGCGCACATAGGAGCCGGTTGGATCGTTGGTCGTGGAAATCGCGAAGCACTGGTAGTAAGGCGAGATCGGATTGCCACTTCCATCTACCGGAAAAGCAAACTGGCTGAGGATCCATCGTTGGGCAAGACGGTCGTACTGCAGGATCGGATCGCCACGATTGGTGGTCGCGCATTCGTTGCCCACGCCGGTAAACAGCGTGTTGCCGTTGACCGGGGCCACCAGCAGCGTTCCGGACTTGTTGAATACGGCGTACTGCGAATTGACCCAGGCCACGATGTGATTCGGGCCGACCGCGAGGGTCATGTCGGGCGGCGCGCCGGTCAAAGAGAAACCAGACAGTCCGACGCCGGGGCCTTCGAAGCTGGCGCCTGCAACGGCGGCCAACGGCTTCGGTGCAAAGGTCTGCAGCAGCGGCGGAACGACCACTTGGCCGGACGGCGAATCGCTCGGAACCTCGTACAACTCATCAAGCTCGAACTCGAACAGCTGCCCATTTCCCGGAGCTACATCGGCCGGATTCCGCGCCAGCTCGCGCAGCGGCGGCGACTCACCATGGAAGGTGGTCGTCAATTTCAGCGTTTGTCCATCGACCGCATTCGGAGACTGTGCAGCCACAGCTCCCGAAATGAAGGCCAGCGCCAGCAGCGCGGATCGAGCCGTGCGAATTTTCATGCTTGTGAATCCCCTGAGTGATCCGCGCAAGTTACTCTGGGACAGTTGCATAGGCAATGCGCGGCGCTGTAAAAGCGGATCACCGTCCAACTCACTGCCGAGCCGCACGAATTTTCA
>JBBQTY010000039.1:0-25093 GCA_038234445.1 Lysobacterales bacterium | reverse complement strand
ACGGAATCGGTTTCCGCTCAGCGAATTCTACCGAGGATGCCATCGAGTTCGTCGAGGCTGTGGTAGCTGATGACAAGCTTGCCGCGTCCACCGCGACCGTGATTGATGGCGACGCTCGCGCCAAGCTTCTCGCCCAATTCGTTTTCTAGGGATTCAATATCGGCATCGCGCTTGGGTTTGGGCGGTTTGCCTTTGGGCAACTCGGTCGCGTTGCGCACCGCGGCTTCGAGTTCGCGTACCGTCCAGTCATTCTCTACCGACTTGCGCGCGAGCGCGATCGCGCGTGCTTCAGGCAGGGTCAGCAATGCGCGCGCGTGGCCCATCTCGATCGCGCCTTTTTCAAGAAGATTGCGGATCTCCTCGGGTAGATCGAGCAAACGCAAAAGGTTTGAAACCGCGGCGCGCGAGCGTCCGACTGCGTCGGCGGCTTGCTGATGGGTCACCTTGAACTCGGCGATCAGACGCGAAAGCGATTGTGCTTCTTCCAGCGGCGACAAATCCTCGCGCTGGATGTTTTCAATCAGCGCAATCGCGATAGCCGCGCGATCGTCGATGTCGCGAACCAGCGCGGGAATTTCGCTCAACCCGGCGAGCTGGCTTGCGCGCCAGCGGCGCTCTCCGGCGATCAACTCGAATCGTCCACCGGCGACGCTGCGCACGATGATCGGCTCGATCACGCCTTGGGTCTTGATCGACTCGGCAAGCTCTTGCAGTAGATCTTCATCGAAATGACGACGCGGCTGGTATTTGCCGGCGGTAATTGAAGACACGGAAAGCGATTGAAGCTCACTCTCGGCGCTTGCGCTGGATGTTGTCGACTCGTTGTCGACATCGCCGCCAAGCAGGGCATCAAGCCCGCGACCGAGCCCGAGCCCGCGTTTCTTTGCTGCCATTACGTTGGTTCCTAACTGGCTGTGGGTGCGGTCGTAGGCGGCGTGCGTTCGCGGCGCAACATCTCGCCGGCCAAGCCGAGATAGGCTATCGCCCCGCGTGACTCGCGATCGTAAAGGTTGATGGGTTTGCCATGGCTCGGCGCTTCGGCCAGGCGAATATTGCGTGGGATGATCGAGCGCAACAGCTTGTCGCCGAAATGCTTGTGCAATTGCGCTGAAACATCGTTGCTGAGGTTGTTGCGGACGTCGTACATCGTGCGCAGCAGGCCTTCAATCTCAAGTCCGGGATTCAGCCGTTTGCGCACGGCCTTGATCGTGTCGACCAGACTCGAAAGTCCTTCGAGCGCAAAGTACTCGCACTGCATCGGGATCAGCACGCCGTGCGCGGCGGTCAATGCATTGAGGGTGAGCAGATGCAGCGAAGGCGGGCAGTCGATCAGGATCGTATGATAGCGATCACCGAGTTTGTCGAGTTGTTCCTTGAGCCGGTGTTCGCGAGCAAGCGCGTCCATCAACTTGATCTCGGCTGCGGTCAGGTCACCGCTGCCGGGCAGCAAGTCAAAGCCACCTTCGGTTTTTACGATGGCATCCTCGATGGCCGCTTCTTCGAGCAGCACATCGCAACCATTGGGTTTCGCCTGACGCTTGTCGATGCCTGCAGCCATGGTCGCGTTACCCTGTGGGTCGAGATCGACCAGCAGGACGCGTCGGCGCGTCTCGGCCAAGGCCGCTGCGAGGTTGACCGCGGTAGTCGTCTTGCCGACTCCGCCTTTCTGGTTTGCGACGGCGATGATGCGTGTCATGGAAGGTTCCGGGCAGCCGAATCGTCGAGCGTGCGTTTGATGATGACCAGATGCCGTTCGGCGTCGAGACCGGGCACATCGAGTCGATGCACTGCCTCGATCGAGAAGCCGGCCGTTAGATTGTCGAGCTCATCCTGCGGGAATCGCCCCTTGAGCGCCAGCCAGCGTCCGTTCGGCTTGAGCAGATGACCTCCCCAGGTCAGCATATCGGACAGTGTCGCGAATGCGCGTGCCGTGACGCAATCGAATTCGCCGATCATCGCCTCGACCCGGCATTCGTCCACGTGAGTGCGACCGGCAAGTTTCAGGTGTCGAACGGCTTCGCGCAGGAAGCGCGTTTTCTTGCCGTTGGAGTCAACCAAATGCACATCCAACTCCGCTTTCGCCAGCGCCAGCGGAATGCCAGGGACGCCAGCTCCGGTGCCAAGGTCAGCCAGGGTTGCGCCCGCCACATAGGGCAAGACGGCCAGCGAATCGAGCAGATGCCGGGTAACCATTTCGCCCGCGTCGCGAACAGCGGTCAGGTTGTAGGCAGCATTCCAGCGCAGCAGCAGTTCGACGTAGTCGAGCAGCTGCTCGATCGTCGAATCAGGGAGATCCAGCTTCAGCGTCGTCAGCCCAGCACGCAGCCGCTGCCTCAGCGGGTCGCGGTCGGACATGCGTCGCTCGGAATCGAAAGGGGCGCCAGTATCGCGGTGCGGACGTGCAAAATCCAGCCGGGATGCGGGCTCGGAACTCAGGCTGCTTCGCGCAGATCAATCCGGGTGACCAAAAGGCCGCGTTCGCGAACCTCATTATTGAGGGTCTGCTTCAGCCACAAGCGACGCTCCAGCTGATCGACCGGCATCGTTTCGCTGGCGAGAAGATCGGCAGCGCGCGCGCTCAACAGAGCATCAACCGATTCGATGACGTGGTCGGCACGTTGCGGATCAAGGACCTGAAAATACACCGAGGCCAGACAATCTTTGCCAGAACGGAGCGCCGCGCTGACTTCGATTCGACTGCCAGCAAGACTCATCTTGTGCGAGATTCGCTCAAACAACGGCAGGATGAAATGCGTGCCGGCGCCTACAAAGCGCGTTTGCCCGCCGAAACGACGCAACGAATAGACCTGACCTTCAGGAATGCGGCGCACGCACATGGCGACCAATGTGGTCAGGGCAAGCAGTGAAATGGGTAACATCGGGATAGACATTTTTCAGCACCATCATGAGGTTATCCAGTGAACCTCATGTATAGCCTAACAAAAACGTTGCGAAACTGGAATAACGAGTGTTTAACATTCTGACCTGCGCCGCAGCAATAAAAGCTGAACGCGGTCGCAGTTCTGATCGCCAGTCGATCGAAAATTCGCATTTGAATGCCTGTCAGGACATATCCGTGCGAAATTCATCGATATTTGATCGCATTGGCATCGAGGAAGGCGTGGCGGGTGACTGCGCTATGCTGAAACACGCGCACGGGATTCCCTCTCTGGCAACCCGCCCGCGGACCGGTCTCGGTGACCTGTTCGCGATGTTCGGAGTTGTCGGATTTCGTCGCCGTCGCGTGAACTGATCGACCGCGATTTGTTGCAAGAAAAACCCCGCTAGAGCGGGGTTTTTTTGATTTCGCTTTTCGTGGATCGGGAGTGCCGCTCTACTTCAGATGCGTCTCGAACAGCTTGAGTATGCGTCGGTATTCGTCGTACCAGGAATCCGAATGGACGAAGCCGTGGCGTTCCAGCGGGTAGCCGGAAAGCTCGAAATCATCCTTGCGCAATTCGATCAGGCGCTGGTACAGGCGGACTGAATCCTGGAACAAGACGTTGTCATCGATCATGCCGTGGGCGATCAGCAGCCCTCCCTTGAGGCCATCGGCGAATTCGATCGGCGATGAACGCTGATACGCGAGCGGATCATCCTGCGGCGTATTGAGAATGTTAGAAGTGTAATCGTGGTTGTACGAGGTCCAGTCGGTTACGGGTCGCAGAGCAGCACCAGTCGCAAAAACCTGCGGTGCGCGAAACATCGCCATGAGCGACATGAAGCCGCCATACGAGCCGCCGTAGACGCCAACGCGTTTGGCATCGACCGACTGCTTCTCGACCAGCCAGTTGACCCCATCGATCAGATCCTCAAGCTCCGGATGGCCCATCTGCCGATAGATGGCTGTGCGCCAATCGCGGCCGTAACCAGCCGAAGCGCGGTAGTCCATATCGAGGACGACATAGCCTTTCGAGGTCAGCAGATTGTGGAACATCTGCTCGCGGAAATAATTCGGATAGGAGAGCTCGGTGTTCTGCAGATAACCGGCACCGTGCACAAACAGCACGGCCGGATATTTTTTCGACGCATCGAAATCGGCTGGCTTGTAGAACTTCGCGTAAATCGGCTCCTTCACATGCGAAGACGGCACGCGGACGATCTCGAGTTGCGGCCATTCAAACGCCTTGTATTCGGCCGTGCGGGTATCGGTCAGCTGTTTCGATTCGCCACCGGTCGCCGCAATCACGCCGAGTTGGGCTGGAATATAGGACGAGGATTGCTGCAGGGCCAAACGACTGGCATCCGGTGAGAGCGCAAACGCGTCCATGCCCTTGACCGAACTGATGCGTTGCAGCTCGCCGCCCGAAGAAGCGACGCGATAAACGTCGTACGAGTATGGTGCTTCGACGTTTGCGCGGACATAAAACCAGCGCCCATCGGCAGACAATTGTGGATCGGAGATCTCGAACTTGCCCGAGGTCAGCATTTTGGCCTTGGCGCCCGGGAGCTTGCTGTAAAGCTGCGAATAGCCGGATTCTTCGGATTGGTACCACAGGCTGCGGCTATCCGTACTCCAGCCGAACTCGTTGAACGACCAGTTGATCCATGCCGGATCGTTGAGGCGTTGCTGGTTATCGAGGCGATGCTTCTTGAAATCGACGGTGGCAATCCAGCGATCCTTGTTGTCGATGGCGCGCAACTGCACGGCGATTTGCGAACCGTCGCGGTTCCAGTGCATTTCCGCCACCGCAACAGCGCGCTGCTTGCTCGAATCGTCTGTCTTTTTGTCTTTTGCCGCATCATCCTTGAGCAAGCCGGCCTTGCGATTTTCCGCACGGATTTTCGCCAGAGGTTCGTCGTTGATGCCAGGCAAATCGTCCATCGACAGCTTTTCCTGGGTATGTGCGGCCAGGTCGAGCAGCCAGACGCTGTTGGGCGCGGGGAGATTGCGGCCGACCCGCACGCGCTCGTCTTCCTGCTCCTCGTAGCCGGATTCGGTCACGTAATGCTGGAGCTTGCCTACTTTTCCTTCGTCGTAGTTCCTGTCTCGGCTGACCACAAGCAAATGCTGAGCATCCGGCGACAGCGCGCTGGTCTCGATCTTGATGTCGTCGCCAAGGTAGAACGGCGATGGTGAGCGTGTGGGATCACCCTTGCGAAACGTTTCGTCATTGGTCTTTCTGGCGTCGCGATCGGCCTTGATCTCGCGCAGGGTGGAGAAAAGGCGCAATTGCAAGTCGCCAAGGTCATCTGGCTTCTTGTCGGCAGGATCCTTCTCGGTCAGCAGCACGGCGGCAGGTGCGGTGACACCGCTGGCTAGGTTGTAAGCATACCAATCGTTGCCAATTCGAAATTGCACACTGCGATCATCGGCCGAAAACTGGACCGAGGTCTCGTTTTCCTGCGTGCGCGTGATCTGGCGAAGACTTCCGCTGGGCACATCGCGGACGAAGACATCCCCATTGCGCAAAAACGCTGCCTGTTGGCGATCACGACTGAAGACCGCTTGCGGGCCATCGACGTTCGCCATCAGCGCCGGATCGATCAAAGTGTCATTTCCTGATGACGGATCAATCCGATGCAAATCACGAACGCTCGAGCCCTTGCGCTTGAGCGTGTAGTAGATCGCCTTTCCATCGACGCTCCAGTAGGGCGATTCAACCGAAGGGCCGATCCAGTCCGGATTGGCCATGGCCTGATCGAGGGTGATGGCTTGGGCTGGTGCAGCGAACAGTGGCAGCAGCGCGCACAGGGCGGCGACAGCGAGTCGGGACATCGTTGGGGTCTCCAGCGGAATGCGATCGACTAGGATACCCGCTGATGCCAGCCGATCCATGCGCCAGAAGTCAGCGTAGTGCTTGGAAACCGACGCCGAATCGGGCAGCCTGCGGTCCACCGTTGAACAAGGAAAATCCATGTTGCTTGAATGCCTGCAGACTGAAACCGGTGCCAATCCGCGCTTTGCTGTGATCTGGCTGCACGGTCTTGGCGCCGATGGCAACGATTTTGTTCCGATTGTGCCGGAGCTCGTGGCCAAGGACTGGCCGGCGATTCGTTTTGTCTTTCCGCACGCGCCCAAGCGCCCGGTCACGGTGAATATGGGTATGAGCATGCGTGCCTGGTACGACATCACGGGCATGGAGATTGCGCAGAAACAGGACGAGGCCGGTATCCGTGGATCGATAGCGCAACTGGATGCCTTGATCGCGCGCGAAATCGAGCGCGGGATTCCTGCATCCCGCATCTTCCTCGCGGGCTTCTCACAAGGTGCAGCGATGGTTCTCTCGGGAGGTTTGCGCCACTCAGAATTGCTGGCCGGAATCATTGCCTTGTCCGGTTACCTGCCGCTTGAGAAGCAATTGGCCGACGAGCGTTCTCCAGCCAACGCACAGGTGCCTCTTTTTATCGGACATGGCAGTGTCGATCCGGTAGTGCCGCAGACGCTTGGCATGCTGACCCGCGACCATCTTCGCACCCTGGGATATACGGTTGATTGGCATAGTTACCCGATGGCTCATCAGGTTTGTACCGAGGAAATCGCGGATCTGCGCGACTGGATCGGTCGGCGCATTGCGCAGATCGCCCGCTGATGTCTCATGCTATAGGTTGAGTCACCTTGCCTCGATGCGCGTCGCTTCTGGCGCAGCCAATGGAGATGCCATGAGTGAAACGGAAAAGCATCGCTGGTTGCCTCAGTTTTGCAGTCTGCCAACCTTGTTTGCGTTGATGGTGGTCGCCGAAATTGTCGCCCTTGTGATCGCAATGGCGCCGGATCGGGTTGCGCGTTCATGGCTCAGCGAGCTCGCGATTGCGAGTGTGTTCGTGCAGTGGATGGCCTTGCTCAACGCGGTCGTGTTGTGTTCCTCGCGTGAGATTCTCGAACGACTTTCGCCGCGACCGGGGTTCTTCCTCGCTTGGGCACTGGCCGTGGTGACCACCGCGCTTGGCAGTGCTGTGGTCTACTCGATGGATCATGCGCTCGGTTTCGGACTGACCGCGCCGCCCGGCGCGATGTGGCGTTTCTCACTCGGCAATGCGGCGATTTGTGCACTGATCGCGGCAGCGCTTTTGCGCTATCTCTACGTGCGTGAACTCTGGCAGGAACGTGTCAACGCTGCGGCCAAGGCTCAGGTTGAGGCGTTGCAGGCGCGCATTCGACCGCACTTTCTGTTCAACAGCATGAATACGATTGCCAGTCTGATCCGCAAGCGACCGGCCGATGCCGAGCGTGCGGTTGAGGATCTTTCTGATCTGTTCCGCGCCGCACTCGGTACGCGCGAGACGCTCGGCACACTCGGCGAAGAACTTGATTTGATCGGACACTACCTGCGTATTGAAAGTCTGCGTCTGGGCGATCGCCTCAAGCTCGATCTTGATCTCGACAGCCTGCCGCGTGAGCTGCCATTGCCGCCACTCCTGCTGCAGCCGCTGGTCGAGAATTCGGTATACCACGGCATCCAGCGCATGCCGGAAGGCGGCACACTGAGCATCCATGGAACTTCAAAGGACGGCGTGATCGAGATCATCGTGCGTAATCCGGTACCCGACGACGTCGCGCATCCGCGCAACGCCCACGCGGTTGCCAATGTGCGAGCCCGTATCGCGTACCATTTCGGCGACAAGGCGGCGCTGATTGTGCAGCCTGAGCGCGGGGAATTCACAGTGACGGTTCGACTTCCGGAGGCAATCAAACGATGAGAGCAGTCGTGGCCGATGACGAAGCGCTTGCGCGCGATCGCTTGATCGATTTGCTCGCTGAAATCGGTTCGATCGAAGTCGTGGCCGAAGTCGGTGATGGCCGTGAGGCGATCGAGGCCGTCGAGACCCTGCGCCCCGATCTGCTTTTACTCGACATCCGCATGCCGCGCATGGACGGACTCGAAGCGGCCAGGCATCTGGGTTCGTTCGAGCATGCGCCAGCCATTATTTTCTGTACCGCCTACGATGAGCACGCGCTGGCCGCCTTCGATGCCAATGCGGTCGACTATCTGCTCAAACCGATACGTATCGAGCGTTTGCGATCGGCCATCGAGCGCGCGGGAAGATTCAATCGAGAGACGATCAGCGCGCTGCAAACAGGTGATTCCTCACAGCGCGAACGCAGCCATTTATGTGCCCGGGTGCGCGGCAATCTGGTTCTCATACCGATCAGCGATATCGACTACCTGCTGGCCGAGGACAAGTATGTGATCGTCCATCACGGTGCCAACGAAGTGCTCATCGAAGAGCCGCTGAAAGCACTGGAAATCGAATTTGGCGAGCGCTTTGTGCGCATCCACCGCAATTGCCTGGTCGCGCTCGACAAGCTGGCCGGCTTGACACGGGCATCCGATGGCCGTGTGCTGGCAAAGATCGATACCCTCAACGCCGAACTGGAAGTAAGTCGTCGCAACCTGCCGGCACTGCGCAAACTGGTACGAACCCTATGAATAAACTCCGTATTGCCACTCGGCAGAGTGCGCTGGCGCTGTGGCAGGCCGAGCATGTGGCGGCGCGTCTGCGTGCTGCCCACGCCGGCATTGAGATTGAATTGGTGCCGATGACCACGCGCGGCGATCAAGTGCTCGATCGACCGCTTTCGGAAATCGGCGGCAAGGGGCTCTTCCTCAAGGAGCTTGAGGTCGCGATGCTCGAGGATCGCGCCGATATCGCGGTGCATTCACTGAAAGATGTGCCGATGGAGCTTGAGCCGGGATTTTCAATCGGTGCGGTGCTTGAGCGGGCCGATGCCGCCGACGCATTCATCAGCAACCATCACATGCGGCTTGATCAATTGCCGCACGCTGCACGAGTGGGCACCTCATCGCTGCGTCGGCAAGCGCAGTTGCGTGCGTTGCGTCCCGATCTGCAACTGCTCGACCTGCGCGGCAACGTCAACACACGTCTGGCCAAACTCGATGCCGGCGCGTATGACGCCATCATCCTTGCCTGCGCCGGACTCGAAAGGCTCGGCATGGGCGAGCGCATTCGATCGCGGCTTGCCGCGCCGGACTGGTTGCCAGCCGTGGCCCAAGGTGCCATCGCAATTGAACAGCGCATCGGTGATGAACGCGTCGCCCAGCTTGTCGCTGCGCTCGACGATGCGCATACGCGACGTTGCGTCGAGTGCGAACGCGCAATGAATCGCCGTCTGCATGGCAGTTGCAATGTCCCAATTGCTGGTTATTGCGTAGAAACCGAACATGGCATGGCGCTATACGGTCTGGTCGGTGATGCCGAAAGCGGTCAGCTGATCCGAGCTCAAGTGGAAATGTCGGGTCGTGATCAAGGTGCCGCACTTGGCGAGCAAGTCGCCAGCTTGTTGCTGGAGCGCGGTGCGGACGAGATTCTGGGCAAGCTTCGCGAACACTGAATTGGATCAAAGTTGGACCCAAAGACGAATGGCGCCAACCTGGATTAACCAGTCCATAAACGCTTTGCAGGGACTTTTAAAGTGAAAAAAACACTTTGTTTGTTTGGACTGATGTTGGCCACCAACGGCTTCGCCGCGACGGAGCAAGCCAGCTTCAGCATGGCCCAGGTGACCAACGTGCCCTATCCGTCCGATCTGGTTGCTGCCGAACAGGGCACGCGCATCGCCTGGGTGCTCAACAAGCAAGGCGTGCGCAACATCTGGATCGCTGAAGCGCCCGCGTTCACGCCGCGTCAGATGACCACGTACAGCGCCGACGACGGCCAGGAGTTGACCCAGCTTGCCTTTTCGCCTGACGGAGCCCATCTCGTTTATGTGCGCGGTGGCGACCATGATTCCAACTGGCCAGCCAAGGGCGAGCTCGCTCCTGAACCTGCTTCGACACCCGTTGAGCCCAAGGTAACGATCTGGTCGATTGCCGTTGCCAGCGGCAAGCGGGTCAAGGTCGCAGAGGGCGATGAGCCGGCCGTCTCCAGCACCAATCGACTCGCCTTCACCAGCAAGCATCAGATCTGGACTGCGCAGCTCGATGGCAGCGGCAAACCGGAGCGAATGGTATTTGATCGTGGCGAGGATGGCTCCCTGCGCTGGTCGCCCGATGGCAGCCGGCTGGCCTTCGTCTCTTCGCGCGATGATCATGCTTTCATTGGTGTGTTCCGCGACAAGGATGAGCCGATCGTCTATCTGCAACCCTCAGGTGATCGGGATGGCTCGCCGCGCTGGTCGCCGGACGCAACGCACATCGCGTTCACGCGCCAGCCGGGACTCGGTGGTGCACCCGAACCGCTACTCGAAATAGAGCCGCAGCCTTGGTCAATCTGGGTTGCCGATGCGGCCAGTGGCGCCGGTCGAGTCGTATGGCGCAGCCCGGACTCGCTCAATGGGTCGTATCCGCAAACCGAAGGTGGCGACAACCTGCACTGGGCGGCCGGCGATCGACTGGTGTTCCTCGGCGATATGGACGGTTGGCCCCACCTTTACTCGGTGGCAGTGGCAGGCGGTGATGCCTTGTTGCTGACGCCGGGCGAGTTCATGGCCGAGTTCGTCAGCCTGAGTTCGGATCGGAGCACCCTGGTCTACAACGCCAACACCGGCTCGACGCCGGGCGATGGCGATCGTCGTCACCTGTATAGCGTGCCGGTGGATCAGGCGAGTCCGCAAGCGCTGACCTCCGGTGCGACCATTGAATGGTCACCGGTGATCACCGGGGATGGCAAACATCTGGCTTTCCTTCAGTCCGGCGCACAGCGTCCGCCACTGATGGCGGTCGCATCGATCAACGGAACCGATGCGCAGGTGATCAACGCCGATCAGATTCCGAAGGATTTTCCGACCGAGCAGTTGGTTGTGCCGCAGCCGGTCACGTTCAAGGCCGCGGATGGCTTGATGATCCATGGCCAGTTGTTCCAGAGGCGTGAGCGCAGTGCGGCCAAGCCGGCCATCATCTTCGTGCATGGCGGTCCGCCGCGACAGATGTTGCTCGGTTGGCACAACTGGAGTTATTACGGCAACGGCTATGCGGTGAACCAGTACCTGGCCAATCACGGCTACGTTGTCCTGTCGGTCAACTATCGTCTCGGCATTGGTTACGGTCACGCGTTCCATCATCCGCAACACGCCGGGCCGAGCGGAGCGTCTGAATACCAGGACGTGGTGGCCGCTGCGAAATATCTGCAAGGTCTGCAAGGTGTTGACCCTGATCGCATAGGCATCTGGGGCGGCTCCTATGGTGGCTATCTCACCGCGCTGGCGCTGGCCCGCAATTCGGACCTCTTCAAGGCCGGCGTGGACCTGCATGGCGTGCACGATTGGTCGCAGCTGTTTGACGAATTAAACGGCAAGGTAAAAGGACGCTATGAGCAAGGCGACCGCACGCAGGCGTTGAAGGTCGCGTGGGAATCATCACCGGTCGCTGACGTGGCCAAGTGGACTTCGCCGGTGCTCGTGGTGCAGGGAGACGATGACCGCAACGTCCCGTTTGAGCAGACGGTTGATCTTCTGCAACGCCTGGAAAAGCAGAAAGTTCCTTATGAGCAACTGATCCTGCCGAACGAGATCCATGACTTTCTGCGCCATGCGAGTTGGCTGCGCGTGGATGAGGCAACGGCGAGATTCTTCAGCGAGCAATTGCGCCCCGAGAAGTGAGCTTGCTCTCGCGTGAATTCTCTCGGATCGAGTTCGCTTGATTCGGCGCGTAATCCTCGGAATTTCGCCGCGTCCGACTGCGAGATTGGCGCGCACAACGGCAAGCGAATTTTCGTTCGTGGTGGGCGTGTCGAACCAGGAGCAGAAGTTGGCGAGACGATTCACGACCCGAATTTATTGCGGTGCCATGAATGTCATGCGTTGATACATATATAAAAAGCTCAGACGATTCGAGAAAAAAAGAACCCCGCAGCGCGGGGTTCTGGTCAAACAGTGTCTGCTCGCGACTTCTGGAAGTTGGAAAGAGCGAATGCGTCCATTTTCGGTTCGCCAGCGAGGCGTTGGATCAAATCAGAATTTGAAAACCAGATTCGTCGTGATCAGCTGGTCGGTCTTCTTCTTGTCCGGAGAGACGTCGGAGTTGTGACGGACTTCGTAGCCAAGCTTGAGCGCAAGCTTCTCGCTCATGTTCACTGCAAGGCCAGCATTGTTTTGCAGGAACGTGTTGTTCGAACCGGCTTCGATCAGGGTGGTGTTCTCGAACGCGGTCGATTCATTGAACTTGTGCCTGAAGCTGATCAAGCCGCGACCCACCACGTTGCCCTGGACGTCCGGATTGAAGAGGGTCGGTACAGGTGGTTCACCGACGTTGACCAGATATTCGCGCGGATCGAGGCGACGGTAACCCGGTCCGACCTCGGCCGACAGTTCGGTCTGCGCGTTCTTGATGAAGGTATAGCCGTAACCGAGTGAGACGATCCACTGATACGCATACGGTGAGAAATCGTCGTTTTCGTAACGTGCCGCGCCAACGATGTAGCTGCGCTCGTCGAGCTTGTAGCCCGATGACGCACCGATGTCGAATCGGTTGGCCGTGAGATCGTATTGGCCGTTCGCTTCACCCTTGCTGCGCAAGGCATTGAGGAAGAAGTTGTGCTTCCATTGATCGTCCTCTTTCTTGAACGCGAGTTTGGCGTTGAGGTTCTGAGACTTGGTGTTGCCGGTGGTCAGGGCGAAGCCGACTTCGCCGCTGCCCGACCATGTACCGTCGTCGGTCTGTGCAGAGGCAGCCATTGGAATGGCGAACAGCGCGGCGCTCGCGAGGAGAGTTTTTTTCATGGGGAGTACCTTTCTTTGGAATAGCGAATGAAAACGGTCGCGCAATCGCAGGATTCCCGGACGCGCAAGCGGTGCGATGCTAGCGACCGTAATTGAATGCGAAGTGAATAGCAGGCGCACAATTGCGCGCTGAAACAGAACTTTACGATGCGGAATCAGCCGCTACGCGCGCCGTAGTAGAGCATCACCGCATGTTTGGCTTCCGCGAAGAACAACCAGCGCTCGATGAAAATGCCGAGCAAGCCGCTGAGCAAGGAGATCCAAGCGGCAGCAATCCCAATGCTTGGAAGGATCAGGCTCAGCAAGACCAGGCTTGCCGGAACAGCAAAACCCGCCAACAGGCAGATCAGGCGCAACCTGCGAGAATGCTTGCGTGCAATGCGGAAACCCATTTCGTGGGTCAGATAGTTTTCCTCGGTGTGGGGTTGCTCGAATGAGCGAACATCTCCGAGTAATCCGAGGCCTGTCGCACTGCCGGTCGTCGAGGCGGGTTTCAGGTCAATGGATTTCCAGTACCTGACCTTCAGCGCAGCGCCGAGGATCGAGAAAATGACAACGCCGAGGCCGATCACATGAATCCATCGGGCTTCGTGTTGCTCAGGAAGCTCAGTCCACAAATAGGGCAGCGTCTTGAGTACCCAGAGCATCAAAAGTCCGCTATAGATGGCTAGCAGCAGATAGACGGGCACGACGAAGCGGTTGTGCCAGCCATGGATGGGTTTGAGGCAGGCGTAGATATTTGCGGTGCAAAAAACGGTGACGAGTGACCCGAGCGCAAGGGTTGCGCCGAGCCCCTGGACCCAACGTCGATCCATCCAGGGCGTGAGCGTCGTGCCGGTTTCGGCGGCACTCATCTGCAGTGAAAACATCAACTCATAGATGACAATGCCGGCTGCAGGCAAAAACGTGAGCAAGGATGAAACGCCTTCCCTGGATAGCCAGGAGGTACGCCATTGGGATAGCGCGCGCCAGGCACGCAGGGGTTTGCCAAGATGACCGACCGATGCGATCAGGCCAGTTACGACCAGTAAGAACCCCGCCACAAACGCATACACCAATGCATCCGGATCCAGGCAAAGAACAGCCGTGGAATCGGCGCTGCTGAAGGCAGCATCAGTCACGCAGCTCGGCCATTGCGTCGCCAAAACGATTCCAACGAGCATCCACAGGCCGTAACCGGCACCGGACAAGACGGTAAATAGAATAATGGAGAAAGTCGGTCGCATCGTCGTTCAATCTCAGCGCGACAGCACGCGATCGACCCAGCGCAGCAAGGGTGACACCTGTGCGGTGTTGATCGGTTCGGCTGCAGGTTTCGTTTCGGACTTTGCGCTCGCAGCATCACGTCGCGGCCGCGGCGGCAGGTAGCGGTTGACGGGTTGGTAGCCAAATTCGGGCATCAGCGCGTATCCACTGCGATCGGCGACCAGTTTCGACACAGCGGATTCGGCATCGCCGAGATCGCCGAAATGGCGCGCACGCGTCGGACACGCCATGACGCAAGCGGGCTGCCGATCGGCCTCGTCCAGTGTCTCGTTGTAGATCCGATCGACGCACAAGGTACATTTCTGCATGACGCCACGTTTCGCGCTGAACTCACGCGCGCCATACGGGCACGCCCAGGCACACAACTGGCAACCGATGCACTTGTCCTCATCAACCAGAACAATGCCATCCTCGGCACGTTTGTAACTCGCCCCTGTCGGACACACCGTCACGCACGCCGGTGTCTCGCAATGCAGGCATGAGCGGGGGAAATGGACGCTTTGGGTGGAGCCGGGATTAGGGATTCGGGATTCGAGATTCGAAAAGGCGGGTCGCCGCGGCACCGATGTATCGGAATCGCGATCGCACTTGCTCTTGCTCTTGCTCTTACTGTTACCGAATCCCGAATCCCGAATTTCGAATCCCTCTACTTCATACGAATGCACCCGATTGAACCAAACACCCATTGGCTCTGCGCCATAGGGATCTTCGTCCGGTAACGGGCCGAATGATCCGCCGTCGTTCCATTCCTTGCAGGCGACTGCGCAGGCGTGACAGCCGACGCAGGTGTCGAGGTCGATCACAAGGCCAAGCTTGCGCGCGGTGGGTGGGGGCAGACTGGTCATTTTTGCAAAGCCAAGGGCCAGAACAGGGGGATCAGGTACATCGAGAGTGCGCAGAAGATCGCGATCAACGGAATACCGACCTTCATGAAGTCGACGAAGCGGTAGCCGCCGGCGTAATAGACCATCGTGTTGGTTGGATAGCCGACCGGCGTGGCGAATGAGGTCGCGGCAGCAAATGCGACGGCCACGATAAAGGGCCGTGGATCTGCGCCCACCGTATGCGCGACCGAGATCGCAATGCCAACCATCAACACGACTGACGGATTGTGTCCCATCAACTCTGTCAGCAGCGCAGTCAGCAGATAGACCATGAGCAAGGCGGCCAATGGCCCATGCTCACCGACAAAGCTCATGCCGGCCTGGACCAAGGTATGCGAGAGCCCACTGTTCTCGATCGCCGAGCCGAGCGGCAGGATCGCCGCGAGCAGGACGATGATCTTCCAGTCGATGCCTTCGTAGAGATCCTTGCGCCCGTAACAACCGGCGATCGCCATGGCGACAGCACCGGCAATCGCGGCAACCGGAATCGGCAACCAGTGCATTCCCGAAATGACGACCACCGAGATCATGATCAGCACTGCGGCGATCGCGCGCTTGGAGGTGCGGCGCGTGTCTTCGCGTTCGCTCAGGACAACGAAACGCTCGTCGCTGCGCAGCGCGGTCGCCGCCTCGTCACTGACCAGCAAGAGCAGCACATCACCGGCAGTCAGACGCACATCCTTGAGCTTGTCGCGCAGGATGCGCCCGCGCTGATGGATGGCCAACGCGATGGCATCATGGTTTCGCTTGAAGTCGAGCTCCTCAAGCGAGCTGCCTTCGATGTTAGTCGCCGGCTTGACCATCACTTCGACGAGGATGCGTGCCGTTCCCTTGTCGTGTCCGTAGCGATCTTCCGGATCGATTTCGAGATCGGCGCGCTTGCGGAACTCCTCGATCTTGTCCCAGTCGCCGCGTACAAGTAGTACGTCGCCAACTTCGAGAACCTGCGAGCGCGGTGACCACAGATGCCGATCGCCGCGCAGCAGTTCGAGCGGGTAGATGCTGTATTTGTCGCCGAGTTTTGCATCGGCAATGGTCTGGCCGATCAGTGGCGAATCGGCGGTGACCTTGAGCTCGGTGACGTACTTGCCGATATCGGTCTCGGCCGCAGCAACGAGCGAGATTTCCTTCGGCAGCAACCAGCGCCCAACCAGCATCAGATAAGTAATGCCAACGACCGCGAGCAGTGCGCCGAGGCGGGTGAATTCGAACACGCCGAAACCGGCCATGCCGTGCTGTTGGGCAAGGCTGTCGGCGAGCAGGTTCGACGACGTGCCGATCAGGGTGCAGACGCCGCCCATTTGTGCCGCGTAGGCCATCGGCAGCAGCACGCGCGCCGGTGAAGTGCCGGTATTCGCACAGACGCGCAGAGCCAGCGGAAGGAAGGTTGCAACGAGGGCGATATTCTTGACGAAAGCACCCATCGGCGCGATCGCCAGCATCAAGGCGAGCGTCAGCAGCCATGGCTTTCGAATGCGCGAGAGCATGCGCCCGAGAGGCTCCAGCGCGCCGGATCGCTCAATGCCGAGACTCAAGGCAAACATGGCCGCGACGGTGATCGTCGCCTCGTTGCTGAAACCGGCGAGCGCTTCGGCCGGTGAAACCAATTGCAGGGTCACGAGCAACACGAGCACTATCAACGCAACAAGGTCGATACGTACTTTTTCACTGGCGAAAAGCGCGACCGCGCCGATCACGATAATCAGTGTCATCCATTGCGGCAGGGTCATCTTACGGCCCTTGGTTCGTTCATTTCTATACGATGCCCGTCGGTTTGCGGTGAAGGATCACGTTCGATGCGCACGCGCAGATCAAACCAAGCAGCCTGGCCGGTGACCGGGTCGGCGTTCGCGTAGTTTTGCGAATGTCGCTCCGACGGCAGCAGTTCGTTGATCAGATGATTGAGCAGAAAGCCATCGCGATTTTCTGGTGCATCGGCATCGAGTTTCCACGCGCCCTTGCGTTTGCCGATGGCATTCCAGGTCCACAACGTTCCGGGCGCAGTTGCCGAGTGGAATTTGGCTTGGACGCGGATGCGTCCGAGCGGTGAGACCAGCCAGATCCAGTCGCCATCACCCACCTGGTTTGCTTCGGCCGTCTGCGGGTTCAGATACAAATAATTGCGCGTGGTGATCTGGCGCAGCCAGGCATTCTGCGAACCCCAGCTGTGATACATGAACATCGGCCGCTGGGTGATAGCCGACAGGGGGTAGCGTGCGTTCCGGTCTGCGCTGTCTTCTTTCTCGTCACAGACCACGTCGTACCAGAACGGAATCGGATCAAAATAGCGTGCGACGCGTTCGCGCTCGTTTGCGGGCGGCTGCTGCACGCCATGCCCTTGGGCGGCGAGACGAAAGTGTTGCAGGGTTTCGCAATAGACTTGCATGACGATCGCATCGGTCGATCCGACGAAGCCAAGTGATTTGGCCCATGTCAGATAATCGCGATTGGCCATTTTGTAATAGCGGCCGGCATCGGGAACCCTGGCTTCCCAGATACAGCCGTGCTCGATATAGCGTTTGAGTTGATCGGGATTCGGTTCGCCGAATCCTGATTTTGATCCGTCCACGCCGCGCCAGCCGGCGAGCAGGCCGACACCGGGCGCACGTTCGTGTTCGACCATGTACTGGGCGAATCCGCCAGGATATTTGGCAGTGCCATCGTCCTTGCGCAGGCCCGGCAAACCGATCCGTGCGCCGAGATCAATCAGGACATCCTGGAATGGGCGTACATCACGATCAGGCTCGATCACCGGCTGACGAATCGCATCGGCCGCGCAATCGGCATCCGAGATCGGTCGATCGAGCATGCTGATGCAGTCGTGGCGTTCGAGATAGGTCGTGTCGGGCAACACGAGATCGGCAAAGGCGACCGTCTCGGACAAATAGGCATCCGAGTAGATGATGTGCGGGATGCGGTATTCGCCACTGGCCGCATCGCGATCGCATAGCATCTGCCGCGTCCCCATCGTATTCATCGATGAGTTCCAGCCCATGTTGGCCATGAACATGAACAAGGTGTCGATACGGCACGGGTCGCCGGCCCAGGCATTGCGAATCACCGAATGCATGATCCCGTGCGCGGCCAACGGGTGCTGCCAGGAATATGCCTTGTCGAGACGACGTGGCTGGCCCTCGGCATCGACCAACAAATCTGCGGGCGATTGCACATAGCCCAGCGGCCCGCCATCGAGGGTGCCGTTGTCCTTGCGTGATTTGCCCGGTCGATTCGGTGGCGGCGCGGATTTCGGATACGGCGGTTGGTAGCGAAAACTTCCAGGCGTATCAATCGCGCCCAAGATCATTTGCAAGATGTGCAAGGTGCGACAGGTATGAAAACCATTCGAGTGCGCCGAGATGCCGCGCATCGCGTGCATTGAAACCGGTCGGCCGACCATTGTCGCGTGCTCGCGTCCGTGAGTATCGGTCCATGCTTGATCGAGAGTGATCGCCTGATCGAATGCCGTTTCCGCAAGTTCGCCAGCAAGCCGGCGTATCGTCTCGACATCGACGCCACAACGCTCGCTGACCGATTCGGGCGCGTACTCGTCAGCGAGGAATCGCTCGGCGATCAACTGGAATGACGGCACCGCCGTGCGCCCATCGTCCAACGTGTATTCGCCGACGACCAGCGGCGAGATATCCACCCCATCCGCCCGAACAACCAAAATCCCCTCGCCGGCATCCCGGCTTTCGCCGGGATGCCTAGAAGTGGAGCGCGCCGCACACAACGCACGCCCATGAGCATCCCGCGCAATCAAGCCATCATCGGCCGCACCCGGATCGCGAATCACCAGATGGTGTGCATTCGTGTAGCGCACCAGATAGTCGAGATCAACGCGGTCATTGCGCAACAACTCGTGAATAAATGCGCCGGCCAACAAACCGTCCGTGCCAGGATTGATCGGTACCCATTCATCGGCGATCGCGCCGTAACCCGTGCGCACCGGATTGATTGCGACAATCTTCGCGCCGCGAGCCTTGAGTTTGCCGAGGCCGAGCTTGATCGGATTGGAATCATGATCCTCGGCCACGCCCCAGAGCATCAGGTATTTGGTCAAATCCCAATCGGGTTCACCAAACTCCCAGAAGCTGCCGCCGAACGTGTACATGCCCGCGGCCGCCATGTTGACCGAACAGAAACCACCGTGCGCGGCGTAGTTGATCGTGCCGAACTGCTGCGCCCACCAGCCGGTCAAGGCCTGTGACTGGTCGCGACCGGTAAAGAACGCGAGCTCGTCGGGATTGCGCTGGCGAATATCGCCTAGCCATTTCGCCGCCAGCTCGAGCGCTTCTTCCCATTCGATTTCCCGAAACTCGCCTGCACCGCGTTCGCCGATCCGCAACAACGGCCTGGTCAATCGGGCCGGCGAATAGTGCTGCTTGATCCCGGCCGAACCCTTCGCGCAGATCACACCGCGATTGACCGGATGCTTCGGATTGCCGTCGATATAGCGAACCCGGCCATCTTTCAAATGCACACGAATGCCACAACGGCACGCGCACATGTAGCACGTGGTCGTCTTGACCTCGTCTCCAGTCGGCGTGTTCAGGGCGAGTGAGGCGTGCGGCATCAAGCGTCAGTCCGGACTCAGGACCCCTGATGGTAATCGGTAATTCCCGGTGCGGGGGTGCTGCTCGCAAATCCGCGCAATTTCATCGTCGCAAGTCCTTGTTTCGCCTTGAGTCTTTGTTGGGCTGGGGCGGGATAGGGGATTGGGATGCAAGTCGTGCGGCTGTTGAAAGTTGAAATTCGGAGAAAGCAAAGTCAATCGCAATCCCGATGCATCAGTCCCGCCGCAAGCTGCTCTTGCGAATCCCAAATCCCAAATCCCGAATCTCACCCCTCTACACCCATTCCCGTCATCAAGCTATGCCAAACTCAGTCTTCATATGGCAACCCGGCAATCGTCTCCATGGATCGCTACGAACGCACGTTGATGCTGCATCGGATGCTCAAGTCCGCGCGCTATCCGGTCACGCTCAAACATGTGCAAGAGGAGCTGCAATGCTCGCGGGCGACGATGTATCGCGATATCGCCTTTCTGCGTGATGCGCTTGGTGCGCCGGTCGAGAGCGATTCCGAGAACGGCACGATTCACTATGCCCGCGAGGAAGGCGATCGTTTCGAGTTGCCGGGCTTGTGGCTTTCGAGCGAAGAGCTCGCCGCCTTGCTCGCGCTCAACGAATTGCTCGATCGTTCCGATCCTGGCGTGCTCGCCGGTGCGCTGGCGCCGTTCCGGGCGCGCATCGAAACGCTGCTTTCCGATCACTCCAGTGGTCGCACGCTGCCGGTCGAGCGCATCCGCGTCATTTCCAGTGGCGCGCGCAAGCTCGATCAGGTCGTTTTCCGTTCCGTGTCGAGCGCCTTGCTCAGTCGCAAGCGACTGACCTTTGAATATCGCGCTCGCACGACGAATGCGCCGACCACGCGCGATGTCTCGCCGCAGCGCCTCGCCCACTATCGCGACAACTGGTATCTCGATGCCTGGGATCATGGCCGCGAAGGCTTGCGCAGCTTTGCCCTCGATCGCATGCGCAGTGCGAAGGTCGGCGATCACGAATCTGTGGATTGCGGTCTTGAGGAACTCAATGCGCATCTCGCATCGAGCTACGGTATTTTTTCCGGTGCGCCCAAGGCTACCGCCGTGATCCGCTTTTCCGAACACGCCTCACGTTGGGTTGCCGATGAACACTGGCATTCGCAGCAGGAGGGCCACTGGCTGTCCGATGGCCGTTACGAATTGAAAGTGCCCTACAGCAACTCGCGCGAACTGTTGATGGACGTGCTCAAGTACGGCCCCGATGCCGAAGTGGTCTCGCCGGTTTCGCTGCGCGAGGAAATGCGCATCCTGCTGCAACTCGCGATTGGCAGCTATCAGGGAACGCCCTGATCGTGAATCAGTCGCCGCCAGTCAATCAGTCAGCGGATCAGCCTGCGATTCCGATCTCGCTGGTGCTCGGTTCGGGCGGTGCGCGTGGCTATGCGCACATCGGCGTGATCGAGGAGTTGATTGCACAGGGTTTCGATATTCAATCCATTGCCGGCAGCTCGATGGGCGCCATGATCGGCGGTGTGTATGCGGCCGGCAAGCTGCAGGCGTATCGCGACTGGGTGGTTCCACTGGCGAAGTTCGATATCTTCCGATTGCTTGACATCACGATCAGCGGAGGTGGATTCATCAAGGGCGATCGCATCATCAATGCCATGCGCGAACACGTCGGCGACATCGCAATCGAGGATCTTCCGATCAGCTTCACCGCGGTGGCCGTTGATCTCGATGCGCATCGGGAGGTCTGGTTTTCGCATGGCTCATTGTTCGAGGCTATTCGCGCTTCGATCGCGATACCAACGGTATTTCGTCCGCATCGCTATCAGGGGCGTCTGCTCGTCGATGGCGGTCTGCTCAATCCAGTCCCGGTTTCGCCGACCCTGCGCGATATGACCAAAGCGACGATTGCGGTTGACGTGAATGGTCCCGAGGAATCTCTTGATGAATTGTTCGCGAGCGAGTTGGGTCCGGGGATTGAAGCCGACGGCGAAATCTCGGCCTATATCGAAACGGCAGACAGCTCGCTAACGCCGGGCAATCGGGTAGGTCGCTTGCTCGGATCCTTGTTCGGCAGTGCTGACAAACCCGCTGAAGACGCGGCCGAACCGAGCATCCTCGAACTGTTGGGGCGCTCGCTCGACACTGTTCAGGAAACGATTACCCGGCTCAAACTCGCCGCACAGCCGCCGGATCTGTTGATCACGATTCCGCGCAATGCATCGACGTTCTACGACTTCCATCGCGCCGAAACCCTGATCGAGATCGGCCGTCTGCGCACGCGGCAGGCGCTGGCGCGCTGGTCACCGGCAGGCACAATCGGGCGCTTGCGTTAAGGCTGGCCAGCGAGTGAAACGCTGAATTCCGGGCTGCGACGGGAACGTCTGTGGAATGATCGGGTCCGATGACCTTGCGTGTGGATTCGACGCGATTTCCTCAAACTGCAGACTCGTCCAGTCGCGCGCTGTATCGTTCCGCCCTGCAAATCCCTTTCACAACCAGGTTTTCCCAGATGACTTTTCGACAATTTCTAAACCCTGTCGCCCTGCTGTTGCTGCTTTCCTGCGGGTTCGCCCAGGCGGCGCCGCTGGCGGCTGATGAATACCGAATTGATATGACGATCAGCCGCGACGGCTCATTGCTCGGCAAGCCAGCCATTGTTGCCAAGGCCGGCGCAGAGGCTGAAGTGCGCGATGAAAATCCTTTGAAACCCAACGAGGGGTTTCGTATTCTGGTAGCCGTAACGCCGCTGGACAAGGCTCCTGACGGCGCTGAATCGGTCAAGCTTGATCTGACTTTCTATGGTCGCTTTCGCGGCAAATGGATTGAGCGCGCCAAGAATTCGGTGACTACCGTAACCGGGCGATCGACCAGTTTCGCGTTTCCAGCAAAAGCTCCGGAAGTGGACGGGAAAAACTATGTTCTGATTGTCTCGATCAACCGGGATACTTTGCCCGCCATATTCAAATAGTCGACGCGGTACGTCCGGGGTGACCGATTGAAGGATTTCAGCGCTACCGCGACAAAGTCAGACCGCGCGAGTGCCGGCGGCTCCACTGATGGTGCTGGCCTTGATTCTGCGGCGGATTCCCACGTCGCAGCCTTGATCGCTTCGTTCGATGCGCGCCAGGATCAGCTGCTGCCGGTCCTGCATGCCATCCAGGATGAGCTCGGCTTCGTGCCACCATCCTCGGTGTCCTTGATTGCTCATGCGTTGAATCTCAGCCGTGCCGAAGTGCACGGTGTGATCAGTTTCTATCATCACTTTCGTAGCGCGGCGCCGGGTCGGCGTGTGCTCAAGTTGTGCCGAGCAGAAGCGTGTCAGGCGATGGGTGCGCGGACGATCGAATCGCATGTGCGTTCCCGGCTTGGTATCGGTTTCAACGAAACAAGCGCTGATGGCGCGATGACACTCGAAGCGGTCTATTGTCTTGGCAACTGTGCCTGCGCGCCGTCCGCGATGCTCGATGATCACGTGCACGGTCGACTCTCGATCGAGGCGATCGATCATCTGCTTGATGTTTGCGTGGAACCGAAATGAGTCTGCGCATCTTTGTTCCGCGCGATACCAGCGCAATGGCCTGTGGTGCCGACGCGGTGGCCGAGAAAATCAGGAGCATTGCGCAAGATCAAGGCGTCGACGTCACCATCGTGCGCAATGGATCCCGAGGTCTTTGCTGGCTGGAGCCGTTGATCGAAGTCGACATGGGTGAAGGTCGATACGGCTTTGGTCCGATCGATTTCGCCGACGTGGCGGGTTTGTTTGAAATCGGATTCGCGCGTGATTCCGCGCATCCGAAAGCGCTCGGTCTGGTCGATCAAATTCCATGGCTCAAGCGTCAGCATCGCCATTGTTTTTCCCGCAACGGCATCAGCGACCCGCTGTCGCTTGATGACTATCGTGCGCTGGGCGGCTGGCGAGGTCTCGAAAATGTCATGCAGTTGGCGCCCGCAGTCATCGTCAATCAGGTGACCGAATCCGGCCTACGTGGACGCGGCGGAGCCGCGTTTCCATGCGGCATCAAATGGCAAACCGTGCTCGATCAACCGATCGATCAAAAGTTCATCGTGTGCAATGCCGACGAGGGTGATTCCGGCACGTTTTCGGATCGCATGCTTATCGAAGGCGATCCATATCGCCTGATCGAAGGCATGCTGATCGCAGCGATTGCCGTCGGTGCGGGCAAGGGCTATGTCTATCTGCGCAGCGAGTACCTGTTGGCGCAGCGCGTGTTCGAGGAAGCGCTGCGACGCGCGCGTGACGCGGGTTGGCTGGGTTGCAACATCCAGAACAGTGGACACGACTTCGATATCGAACTGCGCATGGGTGCCGGTGCGTATATCTGCGGCGAGGAAACTTCGCTGCTCGAGAGTCTCGAAGGGCGTCGCGGCCAGGTTCGCTTCAAACCGCCACTGCCCGCGATCAAGGGCCTGTTCGGTCAACCGACGGTCATCAACAATGTCATCACGCTGGCCTCGGTGCCGGATATTCTTGTTCATGGCGCTGAGTGGTATCGCGACATGGGCATGGGCAGATCGCGCGGCACCTTGCCGATCCAGCTGGCTGGAAACATCCGGCGAGGCGGCCTGATCGAGTTGGCTTTTGGCGTGACTTTGCGTGAGCTGCTTTATGACTTTGGCGGCGGCTCTGCCACCGGTCGACCGATCCGCGCTGTGCAAGTGGGTGGCCCGCTGGGTGCGTATCTTTGCGAATCCCAATTCGATACGCCGATCGATTACGAATCGTTTGCCGCGATCGACGCGATGCTCGGCCACGGCGGCATTGTCGTTTTCGATGACACGGTCAACATGGCCGATCAGGCGCGTTTCGCGATGGAGTTTTGTGCGATCGAATCCTGCGGCAAGTGTACGCCGTGTCGGATCGGATCCACGCGCGGTGTTGAAGTCATTGACCGCATTCGCGGCGGTGTTGACGCGGGTGCGAACCAGGCGCTGTTAAAGAGTTTGTGTGACACGATGCTGCATGGTTCATTGTGCGCGCTAGGCGGATTGACGCCGTTGCCGGTGCTGAGTGCGTTGAAGCATTTTCCCGAGGATTTTTTGGCGGTCTAGTCGTAAATCACATTGTTTGTTTCGCCAGCATGAAAGCGGCACGCTAATCGTATTCGGAAAACTCCAGCCGTCGCCCCTGCGAAGGCAGGGGCCCAGCGACTTTTTCTGCAGCGTCAAAGGCACTGGGTCCCTGCCTTCGCAGGGACGACGGAAAGATACCTCGGATTCAAGCTATGCGATCAATTGACGACATCGACTACGGCACACCAGCCTTTCAATCGCTGGATTCGCTGAAGCTCGTGCAACTCGACATCGACGGAGTGGCCGTAAGGGTGCCCGCGGGCACGTCGGTCATGCGCGCAGCGGCGATGAGCGCCATTGATATCCCGCGTCTGTGCGCTACCGATACGCTCGATGCGTTCGGATCGTGTCGACTTTGCCTTGTGCAGATTGAGGGCATGAAGGGCTATCCGGCTTCGTGCACGACGGCGGTTGTCGAGGGCATGAAGGTCACCACGCAGAGTACGAAGTTGGTCGAGATCCGTCGTGGCGTGATGGAGTTGTATCTCTCCGATCATCCACTCGATTGCGTGGGCTGCTCGCCCAGCGGTCGTTGCGAATTGCAGGAAATGGCGGCCGTGGTCGGCCTGCCAAGCAATCGCTACGGCCTTGAAGGGGCGAATCATTTCGCAGGCACTCACGATGGCGTGACCAATCCGCGTTTCATCGCCAGCGATGCATCGAATCCGTACTTTCGTTTCG
>JBBQTY010000038.1:0-25406 GCA_038234445.1 Lysobacterales bacterium | reverse complement strand
CGATCGAGATTCGGCACGCTGACCGATGAGTCGTAACGTTGTTCTTCCGGGATCGGATTGCCGTAGTCATCGGTCAGCCGGATCACCGCGCCGACACCGAGCGCCTCACCGATATTGCGTGCCAACGGCTGCTTTACCGAGCCGTTGTACTGCACCCAATCAAATTTCCAGATGTTCCAGACATACGGATAGCTGACTGGCGCCTTGGCATCGTGATAGTTGCCGAGGCTCAGGTGATCGCCGAACACGGTGTTGGCAATGCGACCAAGCGCATCGGTACGACCGAACCCTTCCTCGACCGGATACAGATGCCTCAGCGGACTGTTTTGTCCTTGCGTCGCGAAGGCCTTGATCGTGCCCCATAGCTCGCCGCGCAGTGCGGACTTGCCCTGGGGATAGCGCGGCCCGATCACCTTTTTGGCGAAGCGGTCGAACTTCCATGGATTGGTCCACGTCGCGATCATCGAGGCGACCAGGGTCGGCCCGAACGCACCACGTTGCATATTGGTGAACTCGTGCATGGCCTGACCACCGTCGATGCGGATCGCCGTGGTCTTGCCATCCTTGTGCACATGGATTTCGCCGGTGTGGCAAGCCGCGCAGGTGATGTCGAGCACGTTTTGCCCAAGTGCTCCGTCGTAGTGACGCGAGAATCCAATCGGCAGTCGATCGGGATTGGCCGTGGTCGGCTGCGGGTCGACAATAAACCGATAGCGCTGCATATGCTCAGGCTCGGCAAAACGCTGCTCGTCGAGCGGCATTTCGAGATTGACGAACCAGTTGTAGCGCAACGGCGTGGTCAAAGCGCCCTGCGGTAGCGATGCACCTTGCGGCGTGTAGTAGTAGGCCTGCCGATCCGGCGTATCGGCCGTGCTGCCCCAGCCCTGATCCAGATAGGCGTAGGCATCGACTTTCTCATAGGCCGGGATCGTCTTCACCGGATAGAGCACGAATACGGCAAAACCGACTGCACCGAGAATCAAGGTGATGCTGATCAAGGTGAAAGCCCAGCTCAGCAATCGACCGAGCGTGACACCGAATATCGCGCTCAAGCCGCGACGCCGCGAACCCGCGCGCGAAACCGGCAAACCGGACCGTTTGGCCATTGAAAATTCCCCAATGTGATTCATTCCACGCGCCATGCACGTCATGCTGCCAACAACGACCCGGGCCTCTCCCACCCTTTCTCAAACGGCGCGTCGATCACCATGCGTCATTGCGACGTATCGAAGTACACATCATGCGGGGTGTGCAGCGCAAGGATGGATTGACGATGCTGCAAACCAGACTTCCTTGCATCGAAAAAAGCAGCCACTAATTTAGTGCTGCAAGGACTATGGTTGTCGTCTTCGATACGGGGCTAAAAGCGATCTATCTGCCAATATCGCGTCAGGCACCAAATAGTGTGGTTCGCGCCCTGCAGCGAGTTCTTTGCGGATATGGGTAGCGGAGATTTCGAGGGCGGAAACCCGGATCTGGATCACCAGACCGAATGCGCGTTGCGTGAGATCCGCCACCGATGAGGCACGACGCGTGCCGACCTGCTTGCTCAGCTCCGCCGATTCGGTGATTTCGTGACCCGCGCGGTTGAGCACACCGATATGCGCGAGATCAAACAACTCACGCCAGCCATGCCAGCTGGGCAGTGCGGAAAATGCATCGGCTCCGACGAGAAGAACGATGGGACGCGTCGGGCCAATTTCCTTGCGCAATGCGGTCAGGGTATCGACCGTGTAGGACGGTCCATCGCGTCGCAGTTCGCGCTCATCGAGGATCAGGCGATCCTGACCTCGCAATGCCGCGCGCAGAATCGCCACTCGCTGATCCGCGCTCGCTACCGGTTGCGCACGATGCGGCGGTACGTTGGCCGGCATCAGATGGACATCAGAGTGGAGGAATTCGGCGGCTTCCCACGCGACCCGCAAATGGCCGAGATGCACCGGATCGAAAGTGCCGCCAAGAATGGCGAGCGGACGATTTCCGTTGCTGGTCATCGCGGTCTCCGTTCGCGCCAATCAGGAATCGGTACCGAGCAACGCCGCACCGCGTCTCGGTATTGCGATCGCGGTTATCAGACGTTCGATTTCGCGCCAGACATCACCCGTGCCGCGGCCCTTGGCAATGCGATCAATACGACCAACGTGGATGATGCAGCGCTCCCAGTGCGCGGCATCAGCGGCCTTCAGCGCACGCTTGAAACCGGTCTGCTTGGCATCCCAGATTCGTTCGGTCTTGAATGCCTGATTGATATTGCTGCCGGCATTCGCGAGACGGTAGAGCACACGCAACTGGTTGAGCAGCCAACCGAGCAGTGGAATTGCCTCCGCACCTTCGGTGCGCAAGCCTTCGACCATGCGCAAGGCACGCGTCGCATCGCCCGCGATCGCTGCATCCGTGAGCCGAAAGGCGTCAAAACGCGCATCGTCGGCGACGCTGGCTTCAAGCGTATCGACATCGAGCAAGTTGTCGCCAACCAGCAGGGCGAGCTTGTCGATCTCTTGCGCGGCGGCAAGCAGGTTACCTTCGATGCGTTCGGCGAGCAGCTCGATCGCATCGGGCGTTGCCTTGAGCCCGCGGGATTTCATGCGTGCGGATATCCAGCCGGACATCTCCTCACGCTTGACCGGCCATACCGGCATCGCGACACCCGCGCGCTCGACTGCGCTGTACCACGCGCCCTCATGCGACTTGCTCCACTCCTGCGCGGTGATCAGCAGCAAGGTATCGGGCGGCGGATCGGCGCACCAGGCACTGATCGCCGCGGAACCTTCCTTGCCGGGCTTGCCGGTCGGCATGCGCAACTCGATCACACGCAGGGTCGCGAACAGCGACATCGCCGCGCCGGACATGGCCAGTTCGTCCCAGTTGAAGCGATGGTCGACATCGTGGATTTCACGTTCGGCATAGCCGAGTTCGCGAGCACGCGCACGCAACTGGTCTGCGGCCTCCATGACCAGCAGATGCTCGGCGCCGGCAATCAACCAGACCGGCTTCAGTTCATTCGTGCCGAGCAATCGCGGCAGATCGGTGATTCGTGCAGGCATGGCCGAATTGTAGCGGAGACGATGCGGGCATCGTCAGATCGCAAACAGAACAGGCATTCACGCTGGCGTGCCTCGGCGTGTGGGGCAGACTGGCGAAACACGCGTCGGGGTCGAGGCAGGGCTGAAACCGATCGCGCCCGCCATTCGAGGACATCCGGCGGCGAGGTGTGTCCTTGCCACTGTGCATCCAGCCGCTTCGCCAACGTCGGCAAATGACAGGTGGGCACCGCCGGATACAGATGATGTTCAAGATGATTGAACAGACTGACGGTCAATGCATTGAGCAGGATCGAGCGACTCGTGCGCGCTCTGAATTTTCCGCTTTCACAGCCCCGATGCACGGCCCAGATACCGACCAGTGGCGCACTGGCATTGGCGAAATACAGACTCAGCGCCATCCATTTCAACGTGCTGCTGTCGCCCAACCAGATCGTCGTGTGCAGCAAGACCACCGCGGCAAGTTCAATCGCGATCCAGCGCTTCTGCCGCAACGATCCGTCGCGCAGCGCGACCCAATGGATCTGCAGCGGATAGAACGGACTGTGGACGACGGCGCTGAAGAATCCGAGATGGGCGATATGACCTTCGATGTCATCGTCAGCGAGGCAATCACGGTGATGACGAAGATGCGTGTATTCGATCGCATGCATCGCGCCGCCGAGCAATGCGCTCAGCGCAAACATCACAAGATCTCCCGCGCTACGCGGGATGCCGAGGTTGCGATGGAAGGCATTGTGGGTGATGCGCAAACCCATCATGAACATGACAAGGATGGCGAAAACAAGCCAGCCGCCCTGCCCCGCGTACCCCGCCATGATCGCTGCCAGCAACCAGGGCAATGGCAAGGTCAGCTCAACCAGGATCTCGCGCCGTGTCAGTACGACCAGATCCCGCCATTCGACGCCCGACTCACGCATGCGAGCCACCCACGGCGCGTTGGCGACGGGCAAGCCCGGGACGTCGCGCGGTCAACCACAGATAGAGGCGCTCGGCGATCCAGCCACTGGGACGGCAGCGACGCAAAGTCCAGGCCAGCAAACGAAATCCGGGCAGACGTTGCCACATGAGCAAATGCGCAGCGAAACCAACATGCAGTTGACCCTCGGCATCGCGCACATGCAGCAGCCGATAGGCGGCATCGAGATCGAGCCAATCATCAGCAACGGTCGCCAGACTCTGCCAGTGGAGTTGGCGTGGACGATCCAGCCGCTGATACACCGCGACCTCGCGGCTACACACCGGGCAGAGTCCGTCGTAGTAGATCGTGATGAGCCCATCGTTGTGCATCGGTATCGCCTCCAGCGGAACAGTGGAGGCAGGATGAAGTCGCACATCGCGCGCGTCTTCCGCAATGACCGTTCAGGAACAGATATCCGAGGCATCATTAACAACAGCTTCCATATCAATGCCTTGGAAGTTTCCGGAATGATCAAAACGGAGTGCAGTCAGGCCTTGGAGGGCTGTTTGGCTCGATAGCGCCCCGGCACTTCCCCGGTGATCTCGCGGAATGCCGCGTAGAAGTTCGATTGCGAGGTGAAGCCGACAGCTAAGCCGACCGACAACACCGAGGCATTCGGTTCGGCGATCAGCATGCGCTGGGCCGCAGCGATTAGGTGTTCGCGGATGTAGCGCGAGTAGCCGACATCGAAACGCGTGTTGATCAGCTCGGATAATTGGTGCGGACTCAGGTCAAGCATCGTCGCGAGTCCCGATAGCTTGAGGGTTTCGTCGGCGAACACCTGCTCGTCCATGAGTTTCTCGAGACGTGCCACAGCGTGATCGCGATCAACGCGATCGAGAGTTGATACCGCATAGGCCGTCGCCACCGCCTCGACCGTCTTGCTCGCGATATCAGGAAAATGCAGGAGCACATGGATGGCCAGCATCGAGGCCAGACCGATCATGCTCGCGTAGCCGAGCGTGAAAATATGCAATCCGTAAAACGGGGAAATCACACCGAGCAGAAGGATCGTTAGCGCAATCAAGGCAAATACGCTGAGAGCGAACATCTCGATGCGAAAGCGCTGCCGCTGTGCGCGTAGTCGCAGCACGAGCATTCCGAGATGGACGGCGAAAATCGTACCGAGCAGGAACGAGAGTGGAATCGCGATGCTCGGCTCGATCCATGCCGCGACGAACGCGGGCGCGTAGAAAATGCCATGCCATGGCTTTTCCGCAGGTTGAATCTGCAAGGCGCCACGAAAAAAAAGATAGAACGCCGGCGCTACGACATAGAGGACGACGACGTAGCTTGGCGTCCCGACCAGATCAAAACGTCCGTTAAGCGCGCACCAGTGCGCAAACTGCAACAGCGCAAGTCCGCCGACGAGAACTCGGCCCGAAATGCGCGCAAGTCCTCCTTCGCCCGTCGATTTGTAGATCGTGAAACTGGCGAGCAGGAGGATCGCTGCCGCACAGATCGAGAAGCCGATCAGAAGCAGGGTGACTTGCTCAAGGATTTCCGTCAGCAGCGCAGAATCGATCATCACGTTCTGCGCCGGCATCGGCAACGATGTCTGCCGCTGAAAATCAGCCGGCGGTCTCGCGGCTGAGTACTTCGAGCTTGCGCAGGATCGCCTGAACCATGTCGCGCTGCAGCTCATCGGTCAGCAGATCCTGCTCGGCGGCAATGCCCAGAGCCTGCGAGGCATCGAAGGTGAAATCGCGACTCAACTCGATGGTCTGCACGGGAAGCAGCGATTTGCCTGAGGCATCAACCACATCGAATTCGACGTGATAGCGGATCGTGTATTCATTGGCGCGCGCATTGCCACCCACCGAGAGCACGTCGGTATGAAACGCATTGCTGCCGAGTCGTAACACCGCGCTGCCCTCGGACGACCCTTCGTCGACTTGGGCACCGGCACGGGTCAGCGCCTTGCGCAAGTCTCGGCCCAGTGGACTGAGCGAATCGGCGCCTTCGATTGCGAGACGCTGCATCCCGCTCGGCAGGCGCACCTCGTCGCGCAAATGGAAGCCGCAGGCAGAAACCGCCAGGGTGAAAATCGCAATGAGAAAAAGACGATGGAGTTTCATGGGAGCCTGATGCTGGGGGCAGACGTGAAGCATAGCGGATGTTGTTGGGGAGGCTTGGTGGAGGCCTTGGTGGAACCTCTGTTTTACCTCAGCCGTTCGCCCCCGGATCAAGTCCAGGGCAGGCTCTGTGCCTGTCGAAGGCCTGTCCTGAGCTTGTCGAAGGGGTCATCTGGATTGCTGATACTCCGCAGCAACTTCCGCTCATGGTTCGACAAGCTCACCACGAACGGAAGTTGGTCATGATTTCGCTAAACAACAATATTGACGATCTTGCCTGGCACCACGACAACCTTCTTGATGGTCTGGCCTTCGACATGCGGCACCACCGAAGGCTCAGCTAGCGCCGCACGTTCGCACTCCTCCTTCGATGCCGAAACCGGCATCTCGATCGTGCCACGCAACTTGCCGTTGACCTGCACAGCCAGTTTCACCGCATCGCGCACCAGCGCGGCAGGATCGGCCTTCGGCCATGGCTGGTCCTCGATCAGCGTTTCAGTGTGACCCAATACTTGCCACAGCGCATGGCAGACATGCGGTGTGATCGGATTGAGCAGCAAGACTATGTTTTCGAAAGCCTCGTGGCGAACTGCCCGTCCCTGGTCGCTCATGTCGTCGAATTTCGTCACGGCATTGAGCAATTCCATCAATGCGGCGATCGCCGTATTGAAAGCGTGGCGGCGACCGAAATCATCGGAGACCTTGTTGATCGTTTCGTGGATCTGGCGACGAAGCGTCTTCTGCGAGCCATCCAGCACCGACGGATCGACTTCTGGATGGTCGGGTTGCGCCACATGCGCATGCAGCTCACGCCACAAACGCTTGAGGTAGCGCGACATGCCTTCGACACCGGCCTCGTTCCATTCGAGTGATTGATCCGGTGGCGCTGCAAACATCGAAAACAAACGCACGGTGTCGGCGCCGAACTTGCTCACCATCAGTTCCGGATCGACGCCATTGTTTTTCGACTTGGCCATCTTTTCGGTGCCGCCGATCGCAACGGGTTGGCCATCGGCCCTGAGCATCGCGCCGATAACGCGACCCTTCTCGTCGCGCTGCATTTCGACATCGGCCGGATTGATCCATTCCTTTCGACCTTGCGCATCCTCGCGATAGAACGTCTCGGCGATGACCATGCCCTGGCAAAGCAAGTTGATCGCGGGTTCGTCGCTGCTGACGAAACCGCAGTCGCGCAACAGCTTGTGATAGAAGCGGAAATAAAGCAGATGCAGGATCGCGTGCTCGATACCGCCAATGTATTGGTCGACCGGTGCCCAGTAGTTGGCGCGGCCATCAACCATGTCGCTCGCACCGGGCGATGTGTAGCGCGCGTAATACCAGCTCGATTCCATGAAGGTATCGAAGGTGTCGGTTTCGCGTTCGGCCGGCCCGCCGCACTTGGGGCAAACCGTTTTACGCCATTCCGGATCGGCCTTGATCGGCGATTTGACCCCGGTGAACTCGACGTCCTCGGGCAGCACGACCGGCAATTGATCATCGGGCACCGGCACTGCTTCGCACTTGGCGCAGTAGATCACCGGGATCGGGCAGCCCCAATAGCGCTGGCGTGAAACGCCCCAGTCGCGCAGGCGGAAGTTGACCCGGCGCGCGCCTTTGCCTTCCTTCTCAAGACGCGCAGCAATGGCGTCGAACGCTTCGCGAAAATTGAGGCCATCGTATTCACCGGAATTCACGAGGAATCCGTAGTCTGTGTACGCGCCTTCGGTGATGACGCCGTTTTCGAAATCATCGAGCACATCGATCTCGCCCGCTGGTTCGACGACATCGATCGCACGACTCTCGCCAAGTGCGGCCGACATCGCATCCTTGTTGCCGGCGGCATCCCGGCCGAGCTCGCGCACCGCATCGCGCACGCCGTCGCTGACGATGACCATGCGGATCAGCAAATCGTACTTTGTAGCAAATTCCCAATCACGCTGATCGTGCCCGGGTACAGCCATGACCGCCCCGGTGCCATAGTTCATCAGGACGAAATTGGCGACCCAGACCGGCACGGTTTCGCCGGTAATCGGATGGATCGCCTTGAATTGCGTCTCGACGCCCTTCTTCTCCTGCGTTTCGATGTCGGCCTCAGCGGTGCCACCGTGACGGCATTCCTCGATAAAAGCGGCGACTTCGGGTTGCGTCAACGCGGCCTTCTGCGCGAGCGGATGCTCGGCAGCGACCGAGAGGAAACTGACACCCATCAAGGTATCCGGGCGCGTCGTGAACACCTTAACCGGCGCGTCTTCGCCTTCAATCACGAACTGGATTTCGAGGCCTTCCGAGCGACCGATCCAATTGCGCTGCATGGTCTTGACCGAATCCGGCCAACCCGGCAGCTTGTCGAGCCCGTCGAGCAACTCTTGCGCATAGTCGGTGATCTTGAGGAACCACTGCGGAATCTCGCGCTTCTCGACCACCGCGCCCGAGCGCCAGCCGCGGCCATCGATGACCTGTTCGTTGGCGAGCACGGTCTGGTCAACCGGATCCCAATTGACGATCGAGTTCTTGCGATAGACCAGGCCCTTTTGCATGAGCCGCGTGAACATGCGTTGCTCGTGCACGTAGTAGTCGGGCTTGCAGGTGGCGAATTCGCGTGACCAGTCGATCGCATAGCCCATCGATTGCAGCTGCGTGCGCATGTGCTCGATATTCGAGTAGGTCCACTTCGCCGGTGCGGTCTTGCGCGCAATCGCGGCGTTCTCGGCGGGCAGACCAAATGCATCCCAACCCATTGGCTGCAGCACGTTCTTGCCTTGCATGCGCTGGTAGCGGCTGATCACGTCGCCGATCGTGTAGTTGCGCACATGGCCCATATGCAGGGCGCCGGAGGGATACGGCAGCATCGACAGGCAGAAATACTTCGGCTTGGTCGAATCCTCGACCACCTCGAAGGCGCGCGTCGTCGTCCAGAAGGTCTGTGCAGCGGCTTCCACCGCCTGCGGATCGTAGGTTTTTTCGGTCATGTTGTCAGTTCGAGCCGGGGTCGGCTGGGCATTGAAAAATGTTCGCCAGACTAGCGCAGCAGGCCGATTCGCGCCATGCGTGTCATGTCCAAAGCACTCGCGCCGAGGCTTCAGTTTGCGGCAACCGACTTTCGCGTTATAACTTGGCGCGGTTCAGCCGCAGCAAATCGGACACGGTTGCAGCGACTTTCGAACATCCGGGGGCCGATCCGGCGCCCCCAACCATTCACAGGGGAAACCAATGACGCTTCGATTGATTTCAGCGGCTGTACTTTGCCTTCTTGGCGCGAACACGCGCGCAGCGGAACCTGCCGCGCACACCACGGCGGTGCATTGTGCGCACGTATTCGATTCCACTACCGGCAAGATGCTTGGCGCGACAACGATCATTGTCGAAAATGACCGGATCAAGGCATTGCAGTCGGGCAACACCACCGTTGACGGCGCAAATAGCATCGATATGTCGGGCATGACCTGCCTGCCCGGCCTGATCGACAGCCACGCCCATCTGACGATGCAGTTCAGCAAGTCGACCTACAGCGACAAATTCCGCATGAACCCGGCTGACGACGCGATCCGCAGCACGGTTTACGCGCGACGCACACTCGCCGCCGGATTCACCACGGTGCGCAACCTCGGTGACGATGCCAATGCATCGATCGCCCTGCGCAATGCGATCAATCAAGGCATCGTGCCGGGTCCACGCATCTACTCGGCAGGCGTTCCGATTGGCACCACCGGCGGCCATGCCGATCCCACGAATGGATTCCGTGCGAATCTCGAAGGTGATCCGGGCCCCAAGGACGGCATCATCAATTCACCGGAAGATGCCTTGAAAGCCGTTCGCCAGCACTACAAAGACGGCGCCGACGCGATCAAGATAATGCCGTCCGGAGGCGTGCTCGATGAAAGCAGCAGCGCGGACAACGCGCAGATGACAATCCCTGAAATCGAAGCCGTGGTCGCTGCCGCACACGACTACGGCTTCACTGTCGCCGCACATGCGCACGGCGCGGAAGCGATCCGTCGCGCGATCATCGGCGGGGTCGATTCGATCGAGCACGGTACCTACATGGACGATGCCGACATGAAGCTCATGAAGGAGCATGGCACCTGGTTCGTGCCGACCATCATCGCCGGCAAGTACGTCGAGGAAAAGGCAAAAGAAGGCTGGTTTCCGCCGCAGATCGCACGCAAGGCCGAGGAAGTCGGTCCGCTGATCCAGGCCACGGCCGGCAAGGCGTACAAGGCCGGAGTCAAGATCGCGTTTGGCACGGATGCCGGTGTCTTTCCGCATGGCCAGAATGCCAAGGAACTTGAATACATGGTCGAAGCCGGCATGCCGAATGCGTTCGTCTTGCAGACCGCCACCACGCATGCCGCCGAGCTGCTCAAGCACTCAAAGGATCTCGGCTCGCTCGAGCCGGGCAAGTACGCCGACATCATTGGCGTCGAGGGTGATCCGATGAGCGATATCAAGGTCATGCAGCACATCATGTTCGTCATGAAGGGCGGCGTGGTCTTCCGGGACGCGCAGTCCTCGGTTGCCGACTGATCCGAATCGCCTGAACGCAACCAACGGCGACCCGTGAGATCAGCGGCCGCCTGTGCCATGCTTGCGCAGCGATCCTGATTCCACTGAGAGGAGCCTGCAATGAACATGAATTCCAAGACCCCGATGGCTTTATACAAGGCCAATCTCGAACTGGTTCTACGCATTGGCGCATTACTGCAGGAAAACCGACAACGCTGGATGCAAACCGGTGCCACCGGAACCAATGAAGCCATCCAGCGAACCCTGGCGGAAACCGAACGGATGCTCACCACGAGCGACTGGAAGGCGCTGTCGGCCATGCCTGGCGAGGAATTCTGGAAGTCGGTCCGGGGTGGCGCGGGTCCGCTGCAGGGTACGATCGAAGCCGCCGCGCGCAGCCAAGCCGAATTTTCCGAAGGTCTCAAACAGGCCTTTGCCGAATGGCAACAGCAATCGGCCGATGCATTGGGCGGAAACGCTGCGCAAGCTGCTGCGCCGGCCTTCACGGATTTCATGCGCGGGTTCAGCGCACCCGGCCGCTCAAGTCCGAGTAAAAGTACAAGTAAAACAGATAAAAAAGCGACGCCAAAGGCAAAATCCAAGGCACGTCCATCCGCGTCGACCACAGCCGCAGCCAAGGGCAAGTCCAAGGCTCCTTCAGGCAAAGCTTCCCCGGCATCGAAGCCGCGCAAACCCGCAAAGAAATAGCCATCAGGCTCGCAATCGAACCTGCCCGCGCGCGCTGACGTATCATCAGGCTCTGGGGAGAGGGGAGAATGATGCGCGGATTGTTGATCGCACTGCTGTTGGCGCCCCTATGCGCGACCGCGGCGAATCTCGAAGGCAAGGTCAGCCTCGTCGTTGATGGCAAGCCGCTGCGCGCCGAGGAAGCCGCCGAGGCGGTGGTCTACTTTCGCCCGGCTTCGAGCTCCCCGCTCACACCATCTTCCAGCGAATACACGATGAGCACGGAGCGCAAGCAGTTCGTTCCACGCATTCTGCCGATCGTGGTGGGCAGCGTGGTTCGCTTCCCGAATCAGGATGCCATTTTACACAACGCATTCTCGACGTCGAAAAACAACCCCTTCGACGTCGGGCTGTATGCCGAGGGCGAAGGGCATACCGTGACCTTTACCCACGCTGGCTACGTGCGAGTTTATTGCAATGTCCATCACTCGATGATCGGACATATCCTTGTGCTCGATACGCCGTACTTTACCCACCCGGATGCGCAGGGCCATTTCAACTTGGCGGACCTGCCCGAGGAGCTCGGCGATCTTGTGGTCTGGCATGACCGCGCCAAGCCCTGGCATATCAAGGCCACGCCGGGCGAGACATCGGCATCGGAGGTATTGCTCGATCTCAATCTGCGGCGCATCCCGCAACATATGAACAAATTTGGCAAGCCCTATGGAAGGAGTGACAGTGCAGCGTATTGACTGGCATCGACAATCGGGACGGATCGAGATTCCACTGGCCGTCCGCCTTTTTCTCGGCATGGCCTTGCTGATCACACTTGCCGTTGGCGCCGCGGTGTTTGTGACTTGGGTGCAAGGGCGCGAGATCGCCGAACAGGCGGTCGACAAGGCGGTCAATACCAGTGCGGCTGTACAGCGTGAGTTTGAGCAGCGACGGCTCGACCAGTTGCAGTTGGCGGTACGCCTGATCGCAGCCGATGCCGGCTTCATCAAGTACATCTCCGATGCCTCCGGAAGCGCCGATCTGCCCGGTCTCGGTGGAGAGGAAAGCGACGACAGCAACACGCGTGATACACGCTCGATGCGCGATCTGCTGCTTGAGCGGCAACGTGATTTCGGCATGGATATGGCCATCCTGCTCGATCCATCGGGTGAGGTACTCGCTCGCACTGACGAGAATGACGCGTTCGCCGCCTCGCTCGCAGACGATCCGTTGGTCGCACCCGCGATCAAGTCGGCGACACCGTTCAGCGGTTACTGGCGCCAGGGCGACCGCCTCTATCAAGCAGCCATCATGCCGCTCGCGCGCGATCAGGATCTGGTCGGATTCCTGCTCGTCGCGCTCGAGGTCAACGATGCGCTGTCGCAGGCGGTAGCCAAGGTCAGCAGTGCCGAGATCGCGTTTTGGTTGCCGGCCAAGAACGATGCCACCCTCGTCGCCAGTTCGCTCGATGCGGCTGCGGCTGGCGAACTTCGCCACGTGTTCGCCGAGAACAAGGCGCAGTGGCTGGCCGCCGTGCAAGTCGGTCACACGATCGATCACGTGCCGATGCATTTTTCCGGTCAAGAGTGGAGCGCACGCTTTGTACCCGCCGCCGCCAAAGGCGAGGGCCAGCTCGGCAGCGTGACGATCATGAGCCCGACCGATCAGATCACGGCCAGCTATCGTGCGATTCTCAACCGGGTGGTGCTTGCGGGCCTGATCTCGATGCTGGTCGCGATCGTGCTTTCGATCTTCCTTGCCCGGCGTATCCTGCGTCCGATTGGGCGCATGGCTAAGGCCGCCGAAGCGGCCGCCGCGGGCGACTACCGTACCCACATCGGCAACGAAGGCAGCGACGTGCTTGGTCGTCTGGCCAGCGCCTTCGATTCGCTGCTGTCGGATCTGCGCGAGAAAAACGATATCGAAGGTTATGTCGGACAGATGGCGCGATTCCTGCCGGAGCCTGCTGCCGAATCGGCGACGGCATCGGCATCGACCAGCGCGCCCGTGTTGGCGCCACAACATGATGACTTGGCGCTGCTTGAGCTGGAGTTCCGTCACCTGCTCGGCACGGTCAGCGCCAATACCGACGTCGAGCAGCGCGCCAACGCCTACAACGGTACCGAAGAACTACTCTCAGCGCTCGCCGCAAGTGAAGAGATCGCACTGCAGGCTATGGACGGCGCGCGCTGGCGCTTGTTGATTCATGGCAAGCAGCGCTTGCATGAGGCCGCGCGCATCTGGGCTGTGTTGCTGCGTGACTGCGGGCAATTGAATGTTCCATTGCCTGCAGGTGCCCTGGTTGATGGCGAACTGGTCCGCACAGGCCAGAACACCATCCTCGGCACACCTGTGGCGCATGGCGATCGTCTGCTTTGCGACGCCGCCGCAGGCCAACTGCTGTTTACACGCAGCACCGGCGAAGCACTCAAAGGAGATCTTCCCGCTGACGCACTGAATGTTGTCGACGGCGGATTCAGTGGAAAAAAATACTTTGCACTGGCTGGATCGGCGCTGTCGGTTCTCTGCGATCGCGTTGCGATCGTGCGCGCCAAGCAGACGCTTGCCCATTCAGTGGCAGTCACGCCTAAGCCGTCGTCCTTGCGCGGCAACGACATTGCAGCCGGCAGCGTGTTCGGCGGTCGCTACAGGATCATCTCGCAACTCGGCGAGGGTGGCATGGGTATCGTCTACAAGGCCCATGACATCGAACTCGATGATGTCGTTGCGTTGAAGATGTTGCGCCCCGGCCTGCTCGTCGATGCTGAGCAACTCGATCGCCTGAAAAGTGAAATCAAGCTCGCCCGCCGCATCACCCACCCAAATGTGTTACGCACTTTCGACTTCGGTGACGTCGATGGCCGTCCGTATATCTCGATGGAATACGTGCGTGGCCTGACCCTGCGCTATCTGCTCAGCGAGGCCAAACGCGTACCGTATTCGGCCGCCTTGCGCATCGCCCGCCAGCTCGCCGCGGGCCTCGCTGCCGCGCATGAAGTGGGTGTTCTGCATCGCGACATCAAACCGGAAAATCTGATCCTTGAAGCCAACGGCAATGCCAAATTGATGGATTTCGGTATCGCCCGACCGGTGCGTCGCAATACCCCGGGTCATACGCAAGCGGGAACGTTTGTCGGCACCCCTGACTATTGCTCACCCGAACAACTCTCCGCAGGCGAGGTCGACGAGCGCTCCGACATCTACGCCTGCGGTGTCCTCATGAGCGAAATGTTTTGTGGGGGAATGCCATTCGCGGGCGGCAACACAATGGAGATCTATCAGGCCCAGATCAGCGATTCTCCTATTTCACCTTCGAGTCTGTGGCCCGACATTCCGCCAGAGCTCGAAGCGGTCATCCTTCGTTGTCTGCGTTGTTCACCGGACGCGCGCTTTGCGACTGCGACTGAGCTTGCCATGGCGTTGTCGAAGCTACGCAGCTGAACACGTTGAAAACCATGAAAATCACCAAGGATCCGGCAATGACGCAAATCCATCATTGCGACACTCTTTCGATGCGGCGTATCGGCCTCGCCCTCATGCTTGTCCTCGTCGCCAATGTGAGCGTTGCGCAGTCGGCTGACGACGATGCGCTGCTGCTTGCGCCGGAAGAGCCGCAAGCATCCAGCACACGTTTCATCGCCGACCTCTGGCTCAACCAGGATCATGTCTCGGGTTTGCCGAACAACCGCGCGAGTATCAATCGCACACGCGGGCGCCTGCGCTTTGGCGTCGGCGGAACGTTCGCCTCGAACTGGGACTTCACCGCGACCGCGCGCATCGCACAAGGCAGCGACGAAAATCGCGACAACCGCCGCAACAACGACAATGAGCGCAGCGACGGATTCGGCGTCGATCAGGTTCTACTGCGCTGGCATGCAAGCGAGATGTCCAGTCTGCAATTCGGCAAGGCGCCGCTGCCGCTGGATCTTTCGCCGATGCTGTGGGATCCCGATCTGCGCCCGGCCGGCATTGCCTACGAGCACTCATTTGCGCTCGGTGAATTGGATCGACTGCATCTGGCTGCCGGTTATTTCGCCGGCCAGCATCTTTATGGCGACACATCACGTATGGGTGCCGCGCAGATCGCCTGGCGCTGGCGTGATGGGGCGCCCACGCGCGGCAGCGTCAGTCTTTCCTGGCTTGATTTCTCGGGCTTGGGAGAACTGACTCGGCAAGGCCTCGGCCGCACCAATGCGGTGGCCAGTGGCGACTATCTCAGCGATTATCGTTTGCTCGATCTGCAACTCGGCGCACACACCGAACTCGGCAATTGGCCGATCGACTTGCAACTCGACCTGGTGCGCAATACCGGCGCTGATTTCGCCCGTGATGGCGCACGTTTGAGCCTCAGCGCCGGTGATCACCGTCAAGCAGGTGGTCTCGAATTCGGCGTCGCTATCGAGCGCATCCAGCGCGAAGCGGTACTTGCCGCCTTCAACTCGGATGACTGGTGGTTCCATAGCAATATGCGCGGACAACTCGGCTGGATCGCCTACGGCATTGATCGTACCTGGAGCCTGCGTCTTTCCGGATTCCGCGAGCGCCGCGACGGCCTCGATGACCACACTCACCGGCTGCGTCTTGACCTCAACGCCGACTGGTAGAAATCAGCTCGGTCTGATTGTCTTGTAATCGTCGACCGTGCCCCGAAATCCATAGGCTGTCTTGAATTCGAGGAGTTTTCGTGTCTGATCTTTCTCCCACTTTCCCATCTGCCGTCGACATCAGCGCAGCCAATTTCGAGGTCGAACTGCTGCAACCCTCGATGACCCAGCCGGTGCTGGTGATTTTCTGGACGCCGCGCAGCGAAGCCAGTATCTCGCTCGGCAACTTGCTCGAAACGATTGCCGGTGACTATCACGGTGCGCTCAAGTTGGTGCGTATCGATGTCGACAATGAAGCGCAGGTCGCGGCGATGTTTGGCGTTCGCAGTATTCCGACCGTGATCTTGATGCGTGAGGGCCAGCCTGCTGACGGATTCGCAGGCGCCTTGTCCGAAGCCGAAATTCGCGAGTTGCTTGCACGTCATGTCCCACCACCGGCTGCCGTCGAACCACAAGCAGATCTGGAAAAACCCGCCGAAACAGCGGAGCAGACCATTGCGCGCCTGCAACAGGAAATTGCCAATGCGCCAGAACGCGCGGAGCTCAAGCTCGATCTGGCCGTGGCCTTCATGCAATCAGGCAATGCCACGGCCGCTTCCGCCGAGATTGATGCATTGCCGGCCAACCTCGAAACCGATGACCGCACAAAACGCGTGCGGGCTCAGCTTGAATTTGCAGAACTGCTCAAGGATGCCCCGAGTGCGCTCGAACTCGAAGCGCGCATCGCCAAGGATTCTGCCGATTTCGAAGCGCGCGATCTTTTCGGCGTCCGTTTGCTGATCGACGGTCAGACCGAAGCCGGTCTCGAACAATTTCTGACGATTCTCAATGCCGATCGAAACTGGAAAGAGGGCCAGGCGAAAAAGCGCTTGATCGCGGCGTTCCTCGGCATTGACGACGCGGAATTGGTCGGGAGTTACCGACGCCGCATGTCGTCGTTGTTGTTCTGACCCGATCGACATGAGTCCGCGCCGACTGCGCCCGACGTGATCGTAGCCTGCGCCTTCGGTCCAAACGGTTCCCGTAGGAGCCCGTTCAGGGGCGAGCTCCACCTACGTCATGGCGAAAGCTTCGCCCCTGAAGGGGCTCCTACAGGTCTACAGGTCGCCGATTGGCGTCATGTCATTCCGTGGCAGGCGGCACTTCTTCGCCCGCACCCGCCGCATCACCTTCTACGGGCTTCGCGGCGTCCACGGACGCACCCGTTTCGTCGCCAGTGGAGTCCGTTGCTTCCTCGTCTTCCTCAACCGCATCCAGACGAACCAGACCGACGAGCTTCTCGTCATCAGGCAAACGGATCAGGGTGACGCCCTGGGTATTGCGACCAACCTTGGCGACCTCGGCAGCTCGCGTGCGCACGAGGGTGCCCTGGTTCGAGATCAGCATGAGTTCGTGTTCTTCACCGATCTGCACGGCACCGACCAATTCACCATTGCGCTCCGAACACTTGATGCCGATTACGCCCTGATTGCCACGCCCCTTGCGCGGGTATTCCGCAAGTTCGGTGCGCTTGCCGTAACCACGCTCGGTCGCCGTAAGGATGTCGCCATCGCCATCGCGCACGATCAGGCTGACGACCTTTTCACCCTTGGCCAGTCGGATACCGCGCACGCCGCTTGAGGTACGACCGGTCGAACGCACGGTGTTTTCGTCAAAACGCACGGTCTTGCCGTTCGACGCGAACAGGAGAATGTCGCTCTCGCCGTCGGTGATCTGCACATCGACCAGGGCATCGTCTTCGGCCAGGCCGATCGCGATCTTTCCTTTTTGCAATTGATACGCGTATTCGGTCAACGGGGTTTTCTTGACCGTGCCGTTTTCGGTCGCGAAGAAGACGAAACGATCTTCGGAATAGTCGGCAACCGGCAGGATCGCCTGTACTTTCTCGCCTTCCTGCAGCGGCAGCAGGTTGACGATCGGCTTGCCGCGCGCGTGCGGTCCGGCATCGGGCATCTGATACACCTTGAGCCAGTACACGCGACCGCTGCTCGTGAAGGTAAGCAGAGTGTCATGCGTGTTGGCGATCCACAGGCGCTCGACGAAATCTTCGTCCTTGAGTGCCGATGCCGAACGGCCCTTGCCGCCGCGCTTCTGCGCGCGATACATGCTGGCCGGCTGGCGCTTGGCGTAGCCGGTATGCGAAAGCGTGACGACGACATCTTCAGGCTCGATCAAATCGAGCATGTCGAGATCATCCTGATTGGCCTGGATAACCGTGCGGCGTGCGTCGCCAAAATTTTCTTTCAGCGTGACCAGTTCTTCGCGAATCACAGCGAGCAGACGTGCCGGATCCTCAAGAATCTCGATCAGGCCGATGATGGTTACGAGCAGCTCCTTGTACTCGTCGGTGAGCTTTTCCTGCTCAAGCCCGGTCAGGCGGCTCAGGCGCATTTCGAGAATCTGTTGCGCCTGCACTTCGGATAGCTGATAGCCGTTTTCACCGAGGCCCACACCCTCATCAAGGGTTTCAGGCTTGGAAACATCGGCGCCTGAGGCAGACAACAACGAACGCACCAGACCCGGCTCCCAGCGCCTCGCGAGCATGCGCTGCTTGGCCTCATCGCTCGATGCCGACGTCTTGATCAGCTCGATCATCTCGTCGATGTTGGCCAGTGCAACCGTCAGGCCTTCGAGGATGTGCGCGCGATCACGCGCCTTGCGCAGCTCGAAGATCGTGCGTCGTGTGACCACTTCGCGACGATGGCGGATGAAGCAATCGAGGATCTCGCGCAGGCCGAGCGTGCGCGGCTGGCCATCGACGAGGGCCACCATATTGATGCCGAAAGTGACCTGCAACTGGGTCTGCTGATAGAGGTTGTTGAGCAGGACATCGCCCATCGCATCCTTGCGCACCTCGATGACCACGCGCATGCCGTCCTTGTCGGACTCATCGCGCAGCTCGGAGATGCCTTCGATTTTCTTTTCCTTGACCAGCTCGGCGATCTTCTCGATCAAGCGAGCCTTGTTCACCTGGAACGGCAGCTCGTGGACGATGATCGTCTCGCGACCATTGGCTTCGACTTCAACCTCGGCCCTGGCGCGCACGAGAATGCGGCCGCGACCGGTGCGATAGGCCTCGACGATGCCGGCCGAGCCATTGATGATGCCGGCGGTCGGAAAATCCGGACCCGGCACGATGCGCATCAGGTCCTCGAATTCGAGATTGGAATCATCGATCAGGGCGATGCAGGCGCTGAGCACTTCGGTGAGGTTGTGCGGCGGTATGTTGGTCGCCATGCCGACCGCAATACCGGACGAGCCATTGACGAGCAAGTTGGGAATTCGCGAGGGCAGAACACTGGGCTCAAGCTCCTTCTCATCGTAGTTGGGATGGAAATCGACGGTTTCCTTGTCGATATCAGCGAGCAGTTCGGAGCTGAGCTTGGCCAGGCGGCACTCGGTGTAGCGCATCGCCGCTGCGTTGTCGCCATCGACCGAACCAAAGTTGCCCTGGCCGTCGATGAGCATGTAGCGCATCGAAAAATTCTGCGCCATGCGCACGAGCGCGTCGTAGATCGACGAATCGCCATGCGGATGGTATTTACCCATCACGTCACCGATGACGCGAGCGCACTTCACATAGGGTCGATTCCAGACCGTGCTCGACTCCTGCATTGCAAACAAAATACGCCGATGAACGGGCTTGAGGCCATCGCGTACATCGGGCAGTGCTCGACCGACAATGACGCTCATCGCGTAGTCGAGATAGCTTTGCCGGACTTCGTCTTCGATATTGACGCGTATGACTTCTTTGGCGAACTCAGCCATTGAGCATTTCTTCCATATAAATCAGAACGTTACGGCCCGAGCAACGGCCGTGTCGTGGTGCCGGAATGATCGCGGCGAAAACACCAAATATTACCACGAAACGACACCTCTCGGCGCGTCATTCCATGCGTGTCCCAGAGGCAGGGAACCGCGTATCGAAATCAGTTGATTCGACAACCAGTCGTCACGATTCCTTATCGCGGAAAATCCAGAATCGCGATGCCGAAAAATTGATCAGAAAACCGCCTGCGGAGCCGACGGCAACGCCTAGCGCAGGGAAGCGTTGAATAAGCGCGTAGTGATACACCAGAGCCGAGTAGATCGTGAAGTTGACCGCAAAGCCGCCGCTCATCGCGAACACATAGCGCGACCATTCGCCAAAGCGCCCGTAGTGACGGATGTCCTTGAAGGTGAAACGCCGGTTGAGAAGCCAGGTGGTCGTCGCTGCGGCAAGGAATGACAGCAAGCGGGACATGTAGGGATTGGAGGCAAATGCACTCACCAGCATCTGCACGATGCCCGCATCGACGAGGAACCCGGCGAAACCGACAACGCAAAACAGGACCACCTGGCGCATTGTTGCGCGCATCAGCCGGTGGCGGAGAGGGCGCCAGCAACCATCGCCATCTGCTCAGCCGAACATCGATTTCATACGTAACGCATCTGGCGCCTCGATCACGCCGCGCTCGGTGACAATGGCATCGATCAGCGAAGCCGGCGTCACATCGAACACCGGATTCCAGGCGACCGCGCCCTCAACAACCGTCCGTTGCCCGGAATGCGAGAGCAACTCGGCGGAGTCGCGCATTTCGATCTCGATATCCCCGCCGCTGGCGGTCGCCATGTCGACAGTCGATGCCGGCGCAACCACCATGAATTTGACCCCGTGATAACGCGCCACGATCGCCAATTGATACGTACCGATCTTGTTGGCCACATCGCCATTCGCGGCAATCCGATCAGCACCGACGATGATCCACTGTACCTGCCCGGATTTCATCAGGTGCGCAGCGGCGGAATCGGAAACGAGGGTCGCTGGAATGCGATCGCGCATGAGTTCCCACATGGTCAGACGCGCGCCCTGCAGCCAAGGCCGCGTTTCCCCGGCGAAGACTCGAGAAATCTGACCGCTGCTGCTGCCTGCGCGGATCACACCGAGCGCGGTTCCGTAACCCGCCGTCGCCAAGGAGCCAGTGTTGCAATGGGTCATCACACCGACGGCGCTGCCGAGCAGCGCAGCGCCGAGTTCGCCCATGTGCTGGTTGGCCGCGAGATCCTCATCCTGGATCTGTTGCGCCTCGCTGGTCAGCGCTTCCACGTCCGCGCCCTCGGCGATGCGCCGCTGCATGCGATCGAGCGCCCACATCAGGTTGACTGCCGTGGGTCGTGCCGCGCGCAATAAAGGCAGCGCGGCAACCAGAGCGTCACGCCCACGCAGGGCTGCGAGCACCACACCCCAGGCCGCCGAGATGCCGATCGCCGGCGCACCGCGAACGACCAGATCACGGATGGCCTGAGCGACATCATCGGCCGTAATGCAATCGATGTAGTCTTCGACGAAGGGCAATTTGCGCTGATCGAGCAGACGCAGGCGATCGCCGCGCCAGAGCACGGCACGGATGGAATCGTGAGAGATTGAGTCGTTCATCGGGCCAAGGATACCGGAGCGACTGCAAGCCCTGCAGCAAGTCCAGGGGATTTCCAGTTCCGCCGCACGACGGCATTCATCTCACATTCGCTACACTCCTAAGTCGCTGCGTTGAATGCTCGATTCGCGCCCACGTTCCCGTTTCCTGGATCCGTGCCACCGTGCTGATACCGCGCCGATTCCTGCCCCTTTCACTGCTGCCTTCCGCCATGCTCGCGCTGTCGGTCGACGCTTCGACACGCCCATCTTTCGAGATCGAGCCCGTGCTCGGCGCAGCGAGTTTCGTGCAGCCTGCCCTGCTTTCCGGCCCGGGATACGAGGTCGATCCGCACGTTGAAATTCGCGGCTACATGGCTCGTTTCACGATCGATACCCGGGTCGGTCCGATTGAAGCGCAGAGCATCGAAATCCTGCGAGACCGCATTGCCGAAGTGCCAGCCCTCGAAGCAATTGATCAAATCACCCACAGCGATGCGTTCCTCAGCGCGGCCGGTGATTCGCTGACAACGACGGCCAGCGGACTTGCCCAGGTCGTGCGTCATCCGATCAAGACACTGATCGGCATTCCCGCAGGCGTGGCTCGTTTTTTTGGCCAGCGCCTGAGCAAGATTGGCCATCAGGCGCAATCCTTGTCCGACCGCACAGCGCGTGAGCTGGGCAACGACGGCAATCCCTATCCGCGCAGCAGCGGACCGATGACCGAGGCACGTGAAATAGATCGCCAGGAAGCACAGCACGATCCCGAGAAGAAGAACCATCGCTGGTATGGCCGCGTTGGCGCGGAGGCGGATCGCGAAATCAAGCGTCAGCTCAAATATGGCCAGGTCCGCCGCGAACTCGCGCAGCGCCTCGGCATCGATCCGTACACGAGCAACCCTTATCTGCGCGAACGTCTTGATCAACTGGCCTGGGCAGGCTCCGGAGGACACTACGCTGCAAGCGCCGCGCTCGGCTCGATCAGCGGCGTCGGCGGACTCGTGCTCGCCAACGGAACCCAGCTCAACTCGATCGTCTGGAAGCTCGATCCCGACGCATTGCGTGAACACAATGCCAAGCGGCTGGCGCGCTGGTGCAGCGACAATCTGTTGATGCGTCAATTCCTGCGTCATGGCAGCTTCACGCCAACCCTGCAGACCGCGATGATTGATGCGCTCGATCAGCTGCAGCCCGAACGCGGCGGCGATGCATTGCTCGAACTCGCGATGACCGCTAACTCCGAACTGGAAGCACGTTACATCGTCAACGCGTTGAACCTGATCAGCCAGCACCTTGGCCTGCGCGCCAACGGCGGAAGCCTCTCAACAATCGGAGCAGGACTTGCGTACGAAAGCGAAGATGGCGAACGCATCTTCCCTCTGCCAGTCGACTATCTGACCTGGACGGACGAAGTCGCCGCGTTCATCAACAACGATCACTTCAACAGCGCTCGCAAGACGATACTTGTAACTGGCACGGCGACGATGCGCAGCCAGCAGGAGCTCAGTGCGCGCGGATGGAATATCGTGCTCGATTCAGGCAGCACGGAAACCAAGGTGCTCGCGCGCAGCGAGGTCCCGTCACCACTGAAATAATCAGTAGCGTCCTGCTCGCGGTGGGCGCGGCGTTACCAGGCGGGCTTTCTTCGCAACCGGCCGTAGCGCATGGCTCGGCTTTCGCGCGATCCAGATCAGATGTCGCGCGCCTTTGTTGCCGTGCGCACGCACCGGCACTTCGTCAACTTCAAATCCGCTTTGCCGCAGCCGCTCGGTAAATTTTCGATTTGTGTGTGCCGACCAGATCGCGAGCACGCCGTTTGCACGCAGCGCGCGCATCGAAGCGGCCAAACCCGGCAGCGTGTAGAGCCAGTCATTGCCAACCTGGGTAATCCCGTCAGGTCCGTTGTCGACGTCGAGCAGAATCGCATCGAAACTTGATTGAGCGGATTTGATCACGGTGGCAACGTCCGCTTCGATCACTTCGACACGCGTATCGTTGAGCGGATGCCCCGCGTGTTGGCCGAGCGCTCCGCGATTCCAGGCGACAACGCCTGGAACCAGTTCAGCCACGACAATCCTCGCTTTCGCACCGAGCTCGGTGAGCGCCGCTGCGAGCGTGAATCCCATGCCGAGGCCACCGATCAGCAAACGCGGATTGGCAACACCGGCGATGCGCTCGCAAGCAATCCGAGCCAGCGCATCTTCGGAACCATGCACGCGCGTCGACATCAGATCGCCACCGCCGGCGATCTTGATGGAATAATGATCGCCTTCGGCAAACAGGCGCAATTCGCCGCCGCCCGGAATCGGCGCAACGTCGACCAAGGCCATCCGATTCAATTCAGTTCGCGCCTCTCGTTGCATCCACTCGTCACTTTCGCAACCGCCTTCAAACAATCATTCCAGCAGTTTAGCGGCGATGATCGGAGCATGCTCGCCCCTTCGTCACAATGGCCCTTAGCCATTGCAGCTGCTCCAACGCGCGCTTTGAAGGACAATCACGTTTTTCCCGAACAGCGAAGCCCCTCCATGGACTCTGCAACCCGTGAACGCCTCAGCGGCGAACTTGAATCGATCCGCGAACAGGGTTTGTTCAAGACCGAGCGCATCATCGCCACGCCACAGTCGTCGTCGATCCGTACCATCGACGGCCGCGAAGTATTGAACTTCTGCGCCAACAATTATCTGGGCCTCGCCGACAATGCCGAAATCATCGAGGCGGCGAAAAGCGCGCTCGATACACACGGCTTCGGCATGGCCAGCGTGCGCTTCATCTGCGGCACGCAGGATCTGCACAAACAACTCGAAGCGACGATCTCCGAATTCTTCGGCACCGAGGACACCATTCTCTACACGAGCTGCTTCGACGCCAATGGTGGCCTGTTCGAAACCATCCTCTCCGATGAAGATACGGTGATTTCCGATGCACTCAATCACGCCTCGATCATCGACGGTATCCGTTTGTGCAAGGCCGAGCGCCGTCGCTACGCGAACAGCGACATGGCCGAACTCGAAAAACATCTGATCGAGACACAAGGCAAACGCACGCGCCTGATTGCCACCGATGGCGTGTTTTCGATGGATGGATTCATTGCCAAGCTTGACGAAATCGTCGCGCTGAAAAAGAAGCACAACGCCTTGCTCATGGTCGACGATTCACATGCGACCGGTTTCGTCGGCAAGACCGGCCGTGGCTCGGCCGAACTTCACGGCGTCATGCACGAAGTAGATATTTATACATCGACCCTCGGCAAGGCTCTCGGCGGAGGTTCGGGTGGCTTCACCACCGGTCGCCGCGAGATCATCGACATGCTGCGCCAGCGCTCACGTCCTTACCTGTTCTCGAACACCTTGCCGCCGCCACTCGTCGCTGCCAGCCTCAAGGTCTTTGAAATCCTCTCGCGATCAACCGAGCTGCGCGACCGTGTAGAAGCCAATGCGCAACACTTCCGCAAGCGCATGAGCGAAGCGGGTTTCGATCTGAAACCCGGCAACCATCCGATCGTTCCGGTCATGCTCTACGACGCCAAACTCGCCCAGCAATTCGCCAACGCGCTGTTGGAAGAAGGCATCTATGTGATCGGCTTCTTCTTTCCGGTTGTTCCGCAAGGCCAGGCGCGCATCCGCACGCAGATGAGCGCCGCGCATTCGATCGCGCAGATCGATCAGGCCGTGGATGCGTTTGTGAAGGTTGGACGCAAGCTCGGGGTGATTTAGCGATTCGAAATTCGGGCTGTGAAGGCAGCGCCCGTCCCGGACCTGATCCGGCAATGCCGAAACGAACAGCGAGGCTGACCCGCAAGGCAAGCCGCAGGATGCGGCGCTTCATTCGGGATTCAATAGAATCCCGTCGTTTGTACTTTTCCTGCTCGAATCTGCGTGATGGCCGGGGTGCGATTTACACCCCGGCCATCACGGCAGCGATCAATCAATCGTCAGGGCTCGAAACCATCCTTGAAGATCGTGTCGGCATCATTGGTGTCGGTCGCGGAATTGTTGCCTGTGGCCGGATCGAACACTTCGTCTGGCGAGGACTCCGAAACGTTTGCCTGCGCCTGCACGATGACACTGAGCGGCAAGCTGGCAGGCAGCGTTCCATCCTGGATAAAGTCGAGGCCTGAACCTGACGGCAGGTTCACCGTGAAAGCCA
>JBBQTY010000037.1:0-25827 GCA_038234445.1 Lysobacterales bacterium | reverse complement strand
CTGCCATCGCCGGGGATTGATGGAATGCCGCGTGGTTCATTCCTGGATGTCGACACGATCGATCGTGCGAACGCCGAGATTGTCGCAGCGACCGATTTCATCAACGCGCGGATCGCACCGCGTCGAACCACCGTCTTCTGTTATCCGTTCGGCCACGTTCCGGACTATTTGCGCGATACGTATTTTCCTCGGCACATGGATACCCACGGCATGCTCGCGGCAATGGGCGATGGGGCGACGCCGGTGACTGAGGATTCCAATCGCTGGAATCTGCCGAGGTATATTTGTGGGTGGCATTGGAAGTCATCCGACGCCTTGCGTGAAATCCTCAATGGATTCGGCCAATCGCTTGGCTGAAAGGCCAAAAGAGTTTTGATCTGCCTTTGTCATACGACGTCCTCTCGGTTTCCTTGTGCCTGATCACAACGTGTCAATCGGGGAATACTAGGTTGACCAAGTTGCATTTCGAAACATTTTTCCCATGCCATATGTTTAATTAGCGGTCTGACCAGCTAAAGCACGCTCCTCCGTCGCGCGGCATCCCTGCCTTTTTTCACTCGCTTCCAGCGAGCGAGTCACTTTCTCTTGCGTGGCCAAGAGAAGAGTAACCAAAGAGAAGGCCACCCCGAAGCGACGCTCTCCGGGCATCCTGCCCTCCGAGTTCGCGAAGTGACTCCGGGGTTTGTCGACAGTCCATCCATGGACTGACGCCAAACTGGGCGCAATCCATTGCGCCCACCCTGCGGGCAATTCCTACGTCACTTCGCCGCCGCTCAGGGGACCCATTACTGCGCATCCTGCGCAGCAAAGACGAAACAGATTCCGGCGCGCTTTGGCTTTGGCTTTGGCTTTGGCTTTGGCTTCGGACTTCGCTGTTGCTTTGGTGCGCAGGATGCGCGCTTACCGGGCCCCCTATGCAGCGGCGAAGTGGTGGAGGAATTGCCCGAAGGGTGGCTCGCATGGATGCGAGCCAGTTGGCTGCCAGTCCAAGGATGGACTGTCAGCCAACCCCGGAACCGCTTCGCGTAGTCGGAAGGCAGGATGCCTGGAGACCGCTGTATCGGGGTGGCCTTCTCTTTGGTGCCTTTCTCTTGGCCACGCAAGAGAAAGACACTCGCTCGCCTGAGGCGAGTGAAAAAAGGCAGGGATGCCGCGCGACGAAGGAGCGTGCTTCAAATGAACAAAGTCACTGGACTACCGCCTATGCGGCTGTTGAAAGGCGTAGCGGAGACGCGGGTTGGGTGTCTCGCGCGTCTGGCGCCCACGTCGCTCTGCTAACGTCCATCGAAGGTGAAAAATGTACAACCTGGATCTGGACACAAACGGCTGGGGCTACTCAGATCACCCCTAAAACGGAATAAAGGTAAATGCCTTGGCAATCATCTGCTGACGTCGCCGCGCGGCCACTTCACGGGTCCAGTAGACCAGCAAACCTTCGTGGCCAGTCGATTCAAAACCGGCGGCGCGATCAACCCGCTCGGCCAACGCATCGTGACAATGCCCAAAAATCGCCGCGAATCGCTCGGAAAAATGTTCGACCGACCAGCGCAACGCGTGTAGATACAATCCTCCGGCCTCGCGCACGAGTCCGCGTTGCTGATCCGTCATCCGCCGCAATACACGATCATCGGTACACGCGCCGCCACCGAGCAAAATGTCACCGCAATCGGTGAAATGGATATAGCAGGCCACCGAAAAGCGCTCGTCCGCCTCGCGATACCAGGCGACGATGTGATGCGGAAAATCAGGCACGCTGAGTTTGTACTTGCGTGCGAAAACCGGGTCGGCGAACGCGGGGCCGCGGTCGGCCTCATTGATGATGATGAAATCGTCGATGCTGCTCATGCGGGCGGATTCCATCTCAATCACGGTTGAAGGTTGTGGACGCCATGCGGCACGTGCCCCGTGGCCACGTGCTGACGTGCCGATTCGACATTGAGCATCGAGTCGTCGAAAAAGATATCGGCACCAAACGCCTCCAGGAATGGGCCTTTCGATCGTCCGCCGAGAAACAGCGCTTCGTCGAGTCTAATCCCCCAGTTGCGCAAGGTCAGGATCACGCGCTTGTGCGCGGGCGCCGAACGCGCGGTGACCAGAGCGGTGCGGATTGGCGAATTTTCTATCGGAAACGCCGCCTGGATGCGATGCAATGCATCGAGAAAAGTACGAAAAGGTCCCACAGCGAGCGGCTCGTTGACGCGCTCCCTTTCGTTGCGATGAAACGCGTCTATACCTTCGTTGTGCGAAACGCGTTCGGAATCGTCGCCGAAAATTACCGCATCGCCATCGAAAGCAATACGCAATTGCGCGGATGAGAGCTCGGGCGCTTTCGACGGCAGAATCGTCGCCGCCGCCACTCCGGCGGTCAGCGCGCGACGCACATCATCGACGTTGGCCGAAAGGAAAAGGTTGGCTCCGAACGGATGCGCATAGGCGGCCGTCGGTGCACCGTTGGTAAATGCCGCACGGATGATGTCGAGGCCGTAATGCTCGATCGCATTGAAGATGCGCAGACCGGTATCAGCCGAATTGCGTGAGAGCAAAATCACTTCGACCCGCGGCGCCTCGGGTGCCAACGAATTCAGACGCAGCAGCTTCTGCACCAACGGAAAGGCGATGCCTGGCGAGAGTAGCTCATCCTCGTGAGCGATCTGGTAGCGCGAATAGGCATCAAGCCCTTCACGCTCGAACAACTCATGGCTGTCGCCGAGATCGAACAACGCACGCGAGGAAATCGCGACGACCAGCTTGTCAGTGGTCGTCGCGGAAGACGTATCGAACTGGGGGGGTTGGGCGCTCATGCAGCGATCTTACAGGCGCCCCGCCTTTCAATCATCGACGCCGTTGACGAAGATCTTCTCGGCGACCAAAAACGCATTCCACGCATCAACGCGACCTGTTCCCTGTACGGGATTGGGAAACGTGGTGGCGGGAATTCCGCCGCAGACCTGGGTTGACGAGGTCAACGGAATAGCCGTTTCACGAAGAATCTGCTCGACTCGAGTGGGATCGCCGCGCAACGATTTGTCAACCGACATCAGCAAGGCGACAACGCCGGCAACGTGCGGGGTCGCCATGCTCGTGCCGCTGATGGTCATGTAGCCTGAATCGCTGGCGTTGTTGATCGAACGCACGTTGGATCCAGGCGCGATCACATCGGGTTTGACGCCGGCAAGGTTAGCCACCGGTCCTCGCCCGGAAAAGCTGGACATGGCATCGCTCGATGTCATCGAGCCGATCGTGAACGAAGCATCATACGTCGCCGGAGCATCCCCGATCGACGAGCACGACGAACCATCATTGCCGGCCGCAGCAACAAAGACGATGCCGCCGGCAACCAGATTCTCGATTGCTTCCTGTACTTCGTTACCGGCCGTACAACCCTCGACGGCCGGACAACCCCACGAATTGCTGATCACATCCGGTGCCAGATCCGGCTGCGGATCGGTTCCGGCGAGATTGGTCGGGGCGAGCAGCCATTGTGCGCATTCGTTGTAACGCGCCGGCGTGCCATCGCCCGCATTCATGTTGCGGCAACCAATCCATTGCGCACCCGGCGCAACACCCACCTGATTCGCGCCTCCGTCATCGCCGAGCATGGTGCCAATTGTATGGCTGCCATGGCCGTTGTCATCGCACGGCGCCATCTGGTCGCCGGCACAAGTCGCGTTGCCCGTGCCATGGATGGCATCGTGCCAGTTGTAATTGTGATCAGCGCTCACCCCGTTCCAGCCGCGATACTTGGCTTTGATGGCACTGTGGGTCCAGCGAATTCCGGTGTCCTGACCGGCAATGACGATGCCCTGCCCGGTTATCCCGGTTGCCCAAACGAGCGGGGCGCGCACCTTGTTTACGCCCCATTCGGCAGCAAGTGGGGCGATTGGAGAAATGGCCTCCAGCTCTCCTTCTGGCAAAGGGCCGGTTGCCGGACGCTTGAGCTTGAACTCGCGATTGGATTCGATCTTGGCGATATCGTCGCGTGCCGCCAGCGCATCCATCTGCGCTGGTGTGAGCGTGGCCTCGATCATGTTGACGATCCAGAACGGGCGATAGGTGATGCCTTGCGAATCGAGCCAGGATCGCACATCAGCCTGGCTGACCTCGGCCGTGGCACGCAAGGTATCGACGAGATCGCGCCGACGCTGCAGATAATCCCCATCCGAACGAAGCAGTTGTTTCGGTGCCTTGGCGCCCAGCACAATCAAGGTATCGACCGCGCCGTTTGCTTGCGCCGTAGCACGCAAACCTGGATCCACCTCGGCGGCGTACACAGCAGAAAAAGCGGACGCACAAGCGAGCGCCAGCGGCGCGTAACGCAAAAAACCAGCGGTCATCGGGCAACTCCGTCGGAAGCCCATCCCCTGGGCAAATAAAGGACCGCCGTTTGGCAACCCAACACGCGACTCTAAGCGAATCGCCGCGGCATTCCTAGACGGTGAACTGTTCGTTGAGGATGCGCTCTTCAAGATTGTGCTCGGGATCAAACAAAAGCGTCATCGTGTGCTCAGTCGATTCACGAATACGCACCTCGACAATATCGCGGACTTCGGTTGAATCCGCGGTCGCACTGATCGGTCGCTTGTACGGATCGAGTACCTCAAACACGATCTCGGTGGTCGCCGGCAATACGGCACCACGCCAGCGCCGCGGTCGAAACGGACTGATCGGCGTCATCGCGAGCATGTTCGATCCAATCGGCAAGATTGGCCCGTGCGCGGACAGGTTGTACGCGGTAGAACCGGCCGGCGTGCAGACCAGTACGCCATCGCACATCAGCTCCTCGATGCGCACGACGCCATTGAGCGAGACACGGATGTGCGCGGCCTGCTTGGTCTGGCGCAGCAGTGAAACTTCATTGAACGCCAATGCCTCAACCGAACTGCCGGATTCCGAATGCGCCTGCATGCTCAGTGGCCGCAGTACCGTAGCTTGTGCGCGCTCAATGCGCTCCTGAAGATTGTCGGGATGGAAATGATTGAGCAGGAAACCGATGGTGCCGAGCTTCATTCCGTAAACCGGCAAACCGAGCGCGAGATTGCGATGCAGCGTGCGCAACATGAAACCGTCACCGCCGAGGGCGACGATGACATCCGCGTTTTCGGGGGCCGCATCGCCATAGCGCTCTTTGAGCAAGGCCAACTCTGCCTGGGCTTCTGCGCCATGACTTGCCACCAAGGCTATGCGTTTGCTCATGACATCGGTAGCGGTGCGCTGCGCTGACTCATCGATTCCCCCCAATTCGCGCCGCTCGACGCGCAAGCCTCGACTCTAACACCCCGGTGAGGCACTACAGGCAACCGCCGGGATGTGTGCACGTTTGAATCGCCTACCGACGTCACAGGTTCGCCCGAAAATCCGAGCGACATCGCCGCTCATATCAATTGAGCGAGTCGACGTACCGCGACCGAGACGATCGGGTAATCGATAACGACCTGGGAGCGCATATCAGCCAACATCGCCAAGGTCGATTTGAGCACCGGATCCTCGCGATTCATCCATGCCGCAACCCGATGCGCCCCCTCGCCCGCTTGATCAGAGCTGAGCATCTGGCCGACCAGGGATCTCTGCTGCGCAATGAGCTCATCGCGCAACGACCCACGTGCATGCGCATGCCAGCGCGTTTCGACCGGTAATTCCTCGACTTTTTCCATCAGCCACTTGAGATTCAGTGCCTCGCCAACAGCAAAGAACACCGAGGCGACGTCGACCACGCTGTGACCGCTCTGGCGCGCCACAAGGGCGATATCCATGCCAGAACCCAGGGCCGGCAAATGGGCGAGCTTGTCGGCAAGATCGGTCGGGAAGCCTTGCTCGATCCAGACCTCGCGACCCGCTTGGAAGATGGCTCGTTCGGCAGCACCAGTCACGCCATCTATACGCTGCTTGAGCTCGTTCATCGCCGGCCAATAGCGATCCACAGCAGCGGCGATGTCATCAAACTCGCCCGGATGATTGAGCAACCAGCGTGTCATGCTGCGCAGCGTTTTCCAGATAGCAAGATTGGCATCAATCTGCGCATTACCATTGACCTTGCCGTCGAGCTCTTCGATTTCGGCCCACAATCCGCGCGCTTCGAGCACTTCACGGGCGATGTTGAAAGCCTTGGCAACCGCTGCTGGGGTTTGCCCGGTGTCTTCCTGCATGCGCAACATGAAGGTCGCACCCATGCGATTGACCATTGAGTTGGTCACCGCCGTGGCGATGATCTCGCGCTTGAGTCGATGGCGTTCCATGTGCTCGGCAAATCGCTCGCGCAACGGCTCAGGGAAGTAGCGACGCAGTTCGCGCGAGAGGTACGGATCTTCCGGCACATCCGAGTCAAGCAACTGCTGAAAGATGACGATCTTCGAGTACGACAACAGAATCGCCAACTCGGGCCGGGTCAGGCCAACGCCACGCGCCTTGCGCTCGGAAAGTTCGCTGTCGCTAGGCAGGAACTCGATCTGACGATCCAGCAATCCCTGCGACTCCAGGGTGCGGATAAAGTGTTGTTTGGAACCCAGTCGGGATACCGACATGCGCTCCATGATGCTGATTGCGTCGTTCTGCCGGTAGTTGTCGAACAGCACCAGGCGTTCGACCTCATCGGTCATTTCGCGCAGCAGTTGGTTGCGCTGATCAACGGTCATCTCGCCGCGATGTACCGCATCGTTGAGCAGGATCTTGATGTTGACCTCATGATCCGAGGTGTCGACACCGGCCGAGTTGTCGATGAAGTCGGTGTTCAACAACACGCCGTTCATCGCCGCCTCGATGCGCCCGCGCTGGGTCATGCCGAGGTTGCCACCTTCGCCGATTATCTTCGCGCGCAAGTCGACGCCGTTGATGCGAATCGCATTGTTGGCACGGTCACCCGCATCGGCATGGCTTTCGGCGCTCGATTTCACATAGGTGCCGATACCGCCGTTCCAGAGCAGATCAACCGGCGCCTTGAGGATGGCCGTGAGCAGTTCGTTGGGTGTCATGGTCTGTGCACCACCCTCGATACCGAGTGCTGTGGCCGCCTGTTCGGAAATCTCGATCGTCTTGGCTGATTTCGGATAAATGCCGCCACCTGCCGAGATCAGGCTCTTGTCGTAGTCCGCCCAGGAAGAGCGCGGCACCTTGAACATGCGCTCGCGCTCGACAAAGGTGCTTGCGGCATCGGGCGTCGGATCGATGAAGATATGCCGATGATCGAATGCGGCAACGAGACGGATATGCGGCGACAGCAACATGCCGTTGCCAAACACGTCACCAGACATGTCGCCGATGCCTACACAGGTGAAATCCTCGCTCTGGCTATCGCGCCCCAGCGCACGGAAGTGACGCTTGACCGACTCCCAGGCGCCCTTGGCGGTGATGCCCATGCCCTTGTGGTCATAGCCGACCGAACCTCCCGATGCGAATGCATCGCCGAGCCAGTAGTCGTGTTTGGCACTGACCGCATTGGCGATATCGGAAAACGTCGCGGTGCCCTTGTCGGCGGCGACAACGAGGTAGGGGTCGGCATCATCGTGCCGAACCACATCTCGCGGATGCACGAGCTCGCCCTCAACCAGGTTGTCCGTGATATCGAGCAGACCATTGATGAACATGCGGTAGCAAGCAACGCCTTCGGCCAGCACCGCATCACGCTCGCCGCTCGCCGGCGGGCGCTTGACGAAGAATCCGCCTTTTGATCCGACCGGCACGATGACCGTGTTCTTGACCATCTGCGCCTTGACCAAACCGAGCACCTCGGTACGGAAATCCTCGCGCCGATCCGACCAGCGCAAGCCGCCACGCGCCACCGGACCGAAGCGCAGATGCACACCTTCCACGCGCGGGGAATAGACGAAGATTTCGCGATATGGACGCGGCTTCGGCAATTCGCTCAACTGCATAGGATCAAATTTGAAACTCGTGTAATCGTGAGGCTTGCCGTCGACACGCTGGTAGAAATTGGTGCGCAAGGTCGCGCGGATCACCGCGCCGAAACCGCGCAGGATGCGATCCTCGTCGAGGCTGTCAACACGTGCCAGCAAGGCATGGATGGTGGACATGATGACTCGTGCCTGGATCGAGCGATCCTGATCGCGACTTGCGATCAGCTCATCGATCAAACCCGGGCTATCGGCCAGCGACTGTTGCGGAATCAGGGTATCCATCTCGTAGCGCAGTCGCTCACGCGCCACGCCGATCGTGTCGGCGCCGCCATCGAGGCGGTCGGGATCGAACTTAGCCTCGAACAGCTCAACCAGCAGGCCGGCAATGTCCGGATAGCTGGCCAACGTCTGCTCCATGTAGGTCTGTGAAAACGTCACACCGGTCTGCAGCAGGTACTTGCAATAACCACGCAGAATACTGACCTGACGCCAATTGAGCTGCGCGCCGAGCACGAGCTTGTTGAAGCCATCGTTTTCTGCATCGCCACGCCAGATGCGCTCGAAAGCTTCCTGGAAAAGTACGCGAACTTTTTCAAGATCGAACGAAAGGCGGCCCGGTCGCACCAGGATGTCCTGGATCGTGATCGCGCTGTCGCCGCTCTTGATTTCGTAGAGGTTCTCGGTTAGCACGCTGAGACCGAGATTCTCCAACAACGGAATCACTTCCGACAAAGTGATGTCGGCGCCCAGACGGAACACCTTGAAATGCAGGACTCCCTCGTGCTTCAGCGACGGATATAGATTGAGCTGCACATCGTCCGCATCTGCGAGAGCCGCGGCCAATTCCACATCGGCTGCCGCGTTCAATGGTGAGACTTTTTCGATGTAGCCGGCCGGCAGTGCCTTGCCGTAGCGGCTGGCCAGCTTGCCTCCGCGTTCCTCACCATGCGTCTCGACCAGGATCTCGCGCAAGTCGTCATACCAATTGCGCACGATCTGGGTGATCGCTTTTTGAAGTTCCTCGACGTTCCACGCAGGGCGCTCTCCCGGATCGGGACGAACGATCATGTGAACGCGAGCCAGTGGCGACTCATCGAGCAACACGGTCGAATCGATGCGCTCGGCGTGGAAATAGGCCTTCAGCATCGCTTCGATGCGCTCACGAACTTCGGTGTTGAAACGATCGCGCGGCACGTAGGCCAGAATCGAGAAAAAGCGCCCGTAGCGATCGCGGCGCACAAACAGGCGCGTGCGCGCCCGCTCACGCAGATCGAGCACGGCGATCGCGATGTCATACAATTCGTCAACCGAGCACTGGAACAACTCGTCGCGTGGCAAGGTATCGAGGATATGGCGCAGCGCCTTGCCCGAATGCGAATCGCGCTTCAAACCAGAACGCTTGAGGATTGTGTCGTAGTTGGTACGCAGCAGCGGCACCTGACGCGGCGGCGTCATGTAGGCAGAGGAGGTCAGCAGGCCGAGGAAACGCTGCTCGAGCACCGGATTTCCGGAGCCATCAAAGCCGAGCACCGACAGGTAGTCCATGTGCCCGGGGCGATGAATGCGCGAACGCGAGTTGGTCTTGGTCAGGATCAGTGCGCCGACCGAACCTGACTTGTCGAGATCTCTCGCCGCCAGTGATTTAAGTGAGCGCGCCTGAAAACCCTTCTCCGAGCCGCGCATGATGCCGAGACCGGTATTCGGGACTGGCTTGAGGACCTCTTCGTCATTCTCCTCGACGACACGGTATTCACGATAGCCAACAAAGGTAAAATGATCATCGGCGATCCATTTCAGGAATTCCGTCGCTTCTTCGAGTGTAGCCTTGTCGAATGGCAGATTGAGCGAGGGTAGATGCTCGGCGATCTCGAGCATCTTCGCCTTCATTTGCGGCCAGTCGGTTACCGAAGAACGGACGTCCTCGACAGCGTCGGCAATGTTCTTGCGCAACGACTCGATTTCGTTGGCGTCGCTGACGCGCTCGATCTCGAACAGCATGATCGATTCGGCGGCCCCTCTGCCATCCTGCTCGTTGCCGAAAGTCAAAACATGACCGCCCGGATCGCGCTCTATGCAGAAGATCGGATGGATCACGGCGTGCGTGGCCAATCCGGCCTGGTTGATCGCCATCGACACCGAATCGACCAGGAATGGCATGTCGTCGGTACACATCGCAATCAACGTGTGACCGCTTTCGAAACCCTCTTCACCCTCTTGCGGATTGAATACCCGAATCTTCGCCGCATGCGGTTTTCGCTGGCGCACGAACTCGAGCATGAACTGGGCAATGCGCGCCCACTCGCCGGCATCTCGGCCGTTGATATCGTCGCCTGGAACATGCCGGAAAAAGTGCGCGGCAAAAGCCTGCGCCTCGCGCTGTCGGGTCGCTCCGGCCTGCGTCGAAATCTGGCTCAGAATGGGTTCGAGGCGTTTGGATTCACTGGCGGCACTTTGTGCGTTCATGGGCTCGTTCAAGAGGTCGTTGCAATGGCCGCGGAGGATACGCTCCGACCTGTAGGTAATCCACCCGTCGCCGCTTGGCACGCGAATTGCTCCACACTGCAGTGCAGCTTCCCGAGCAGGTCAAATGGCCGTCGTTTCCGACACTGACAAGATTCCCGAGCACGATGCTTCAGAGCGACGTCGCTTTGCGCTGCGAGTGAGCGCGCTTTTCCTCTTTCTCGGCTTGATTCTTTCGGCGATCGCTGTTCAGGTCTATCGCGTGGTCGGCGACTTTGTCGAGGCTTCGCATTGGGTGACGCATTCAATGAATGTGCGCCAGGAAATCACCCTGACCCTGGCCAGCCTTCACGATGCCGAAGCCAGCCAGCGCGCCTACCTGATTTCGACCAGCAGTGAACGGCTGGCCGATTACTCGGCCACCGTACCGCGGATTGCCGAGCACATCGCAAAGCTCGACGAACTCGTCTCCGACAATCCGGGCCAAGCCGACAGCGCGAGGAAACTTCAAAGTCTGATTGATGAGCGATTGAGCGCAATCCATGAGGTACTCGACCAGTTTGATCGCGGCGGCATTGAAGCGGCACGCGCTTCGTCGCAGATGGCCCGTTCGCGATCCGACGACATCAAGATCGACACGCTTGGACAGCGCATGTTGCGCATCGAAGAAGAGCTGCAAATGACGCGTCAGGAGCACACCGCCGAGCAAGGGCGGTTGACGCGTCTCATGACGGTCGGCGCGATCCTGCTGAGCATGATGATGTTGGCTGTTGCGTTGTTTCTGGTGCTTCGCGAGCAGCGCCATCGCATGACCAGCATGCTCGCCGCGCGGGCAGCCAATCGCGAACTTTCAAGAAGTCTTTCCGATTCACAGCGACTCAGTCAATCGCTGCGCGAGCTCGCCGAACTCGGCGAAATGTTGCAGGGTTGCCGCGGCATCGATGAGGCCGCCAGCGGACTTGCCATCTCGCTGCCGCGACTGCTGCCGACCAGCTCCGGATCGATACACATGATCAATCCCTCACACAACCAGATCGAAGCAGTGGTGCTTTGGGGTGCCGACAAACAGGACAACGCTGAAATCTTCGAGCCGGATGACTGTTGGGCGTTGCGTCGCGGACATGCCTATCCACTCGCCGGAACGGCGCCGGCCTTCACCTGCAAACATCTGCACGGCTCAAGGGAAAAGCATCCCGGGCATGATCACCTGTGCGTTCCGATGGTCGCCCAAGGCGAAATACTCGGCGTCATCAGCATGACTTCAGCGCACGAAATCGGCAATACCGAGCGCAGCAACATCATTGCTGCCTGCGAGTCGATTTCGATGGCCCTGTCCAATTTGAAACTGCAGGAAACCTTGCGCATACAGTCACTGCGCGATCCACTGACCGGTCTTTTCAATCGTCGCTACCTCGAAGCCTCGTTTGAACGCGAGATCCAGCGCGCAGAGCGACGCAAGATTCCGCTCAGCGTCCTGATGCTCGATATCGATCATTTCAAACGTTTCAACGATACCTTTGGCCATGAGGCCGGTGATGCCCTTCTTGCCCATTTCGGCACGGTGCTCGGCAAGGTCGTGCGCAACGAAGATGTCAGTTGCCGCTATGGGGGCGAGGAATTCACCGTCCTCATGCCTGAAGCCGACGCCCAGCACGCGCAGACCCGCGCCGAGGAAATCTGCGCGGCGGTTCGCGCAATGGAGTTGCAACACCGTAATCTCTCACTCGGCAAGATCACCGTATCCATCGGTGTCGCAACCTTTGATCAACATGGGCGGACACCAGACGAATTATTGCGCAACGCCGACAACGCGCTCTACATGGCAAAAAACCGTGGTCGCGACCGCGTGGTCGTGGCCGAAACCCTGCACCCTGCCCCTGAACCGACATCTCAATCCGAGGCGAGTTCGGTATCGCGATTCGGCAAGAACAAGACACGCTGAATCTGCGGCTTGATTGCGTTTCTGCTGTTTCCAGTGGAGGCTCTCGGCTACTTTTGCGCTTGGCCCGATCGCTCTGTGATCGAACGTTTCTGAATCAGGTTTCTGAATCTGGATGAAGAAAATCGTCAGCGCATCGCGCCGACCCACGGAGAACTCAGAGCCGGCTCTCGTACCGCGATGGCCGCACGGCTGAATCAGCGCAGGCCGGTCTCGTTGCGTGCAATGACCAGGCGTTGGATTTCGCTGGTGCCCTCGTAGATCTCGGTGATTTTCGCATCGCGGAAATAGCGCTCAAGCGGCATCTCTTTCGAATAGCCCATGCCGCCGTGGATCTGCACGGCTTGATGGGTGATCCACATCGCCGCTTCGGAAGCGTAGAGTTTTGCTACCGCAGCCTCGGTGCCGAAACGGCCGCCGTTCTTGTCGGCTTCACCCTTGGCGAAGGCTGCGCGCATGGTCAGCAGATAAGCCGCATCGAGGCGGCACTTCATGTCGGCGATCTTGGACTGGATCATCTGGAAAGAGCCGATCGCCTGGCCAAACGCCTTGCGCTCCTTCACATACGCAATGCTCGCTTCATAGGCGGCACGACACAGTCCGACCGCTTGCGAGGCGATCCCTATGCGACCAGCATCGAGCACACCCATGGCAATGCCGAAGCCCTTGCCTTGTGCACCAAGCATGTCCTCGGCGGGACAGATGTAATCGTGGAATTCGATCTCACAGGTGGCCGAGGCGCGGATACCGAGCTTGGGTTCGGACTTGCCCGCAGCGAAGCCCGGGCGTGCGGTATCGATGATGAAAGCCGAGATACCTTTGGCGCCTATCCCGGGAGTCGTGATCGCGAACAGGATGATGTATTTGGCCACCGGGCCCGAGGTGATCCAGCTTTTCTTGCCGTTGATGACCCAGTCGCCATTGGAGTTCTTCGTCGCCTGCGTGTGCATCGCCGAAGCGTCGGAACCCGATTGCGGTTCCGTCAGGGCATAGGCTCCGATGTGCTCGCCGGTGGCAATTGCGCGCACGTATTTCTGCTTTTGCTCCTCGGTGCCGTATTGCAGGATGCCGTTGCAATACAGCGAATTATTCACCGACATGATCGTCGAGGTCGCGGTATCGGCCGCGCCAATCTCGATCATCGCCAACGCATAGGCCACCGTATCGAGGCCGGCACCGCCATATTCCGCGGGCACTTCGATACCCATCAAGCCGAGCTGGCCCATTTCGCGGATGTTCTCGAGCGGAAACGTACCAGAGGCATCGAGTTCGGCGGCGACCGGTGCAATGCGCTTCTGCGCGAAATCGCGGGCAATGGACTGGATCGAGAGCTGGTCATCGCTGAGACGGAAATCCATGGAGCTTCCTTGGAACGTGGGACGGCCGCCTATTTTATCTGGTCGGCGCCGAATGCGCCCGCCTGTGGGAGCGCGGCTCGTTGACGCGCTTGCCAGTGGCCGTTACGCTGCGCATCCATCTTTCAATCAAGATGAAAGGATAATTCGTGGATCTGACTGCGACATCGTCGTTGCTTCGTCTGCTTTCCGACTCGACACGCGTGCGCTTGCTGGCTTTGCTCGAGCGCGAAGAGCTGACCGTGGCTGAGCTGTCGGCAATCTTGAGGCTGGCGCAACCGCGCGTCTCAACGCATCTGGCCAAGCTCAAGGAAGCCGACCTCGTGCGCGATCGGCGCGCGGGCGTTTCCTCCTACTACCGCTTCAACGGCGAACTTGCGCCCAAGGAAAACGCGTTTCTGCGCGCCTTGAAAGAAGCCGTGGATGATGCCGTGCTGATCGAGGACGAGCGCCGCCTGCCCGGCATCCTGGCCAAGCGCGCACGCGCGGAAGGCTGGGCCGATTCGGTTGCCGGTGACATGGAGCGCCACTACTCGCCCGGACGCACCTGGGAAACCCTTGCACGCGCGATGACCCAACTGGTCGATCCCGGCGACGTGCTCGATATCGCCTCGGGTGATGGCGTGCTTGCCGAATTGCTAGCCCCGCGTGCGCATTCGATTGTCTGCATCGACGCAAGTCCGCGTGTCGTCGCCGCTGCACAGGAGCGGTTGAAATCCTTCGCCAATGTCGAGGTGGTGACCGGCGACATGCATGCGCTGGATTTTGGCCGCAAGCGTTTCGATCTGGTTCTGCTCATGCACGCGCTGACCTACAGCGAGCAGCCGGCCATCGTCGTCGCCGAAGCGGCACGCGTGCTCGCCAAGGGCGGCCACCTGCTCGCGGCAACGCTCGGCAAGCACGCGCATCGCACAGCTGTAGAGCCGTTCGATCATCGCAACCTGGGTTTCACGCCGGCCGAACTTGGCGGATTTGCCAGCCAGGCCGGTCTTGAGGTGCTCTCTTGCAAACGCATCACCCGCGAGGTCAAAGCCCCGCATTTCGAAGTCATCTCACTGCTGGCACGCAAACCATGAACCGACAACTTCCGTGGCTGCACGCCGATCGCGTGAATGCACTCGAAAAAGCGCTCGCCAAACGCATCCTCGTCATTGACGGCGCGATGGGCACGATGATTCAGGGTCATGGCCTTGAAGAGGCAGACTATCGCGGGGAGCGATTTATCGAGGGTTTTGACTCGACCCATGCGCACGGTGATGGCTGCAGCCACGATCTCAAAGGCAACAACGATCTGTTGCTGCTGACCCGACCCGATGTGATTGCCAACGTGCACAACGCGTATCTCGAAGCCGGCGCGGATCTGGTTGAAACCAACACCTTCAACGCGACCTCGGTCAGCCAGGCCGACTACCACTTGCAACACATCGTCTACGAACTCAATCGCGAAGGTGCACGCGTCGCGCGAGCCTGTTGCGATGCGTTCACCACACAAACTCCGGAGCAACCGCGTTTTGTCATCGGCGTCCTCGGCCCGACCAGCCGCACCGCCTCGATCAGCCCGGATGTCAACGATCCGGGTTTCCGCAATACGAATTTCGATGAACTTCGCGCGACTTACCGCGAAGCTGTAGAAGGCCTGATTGACGGTGGCGCCGACACGATCATGGTCGAAACAATCTTCGACACCTTGAATGCCAAGGCCGCGTTGTATGCGATCGGCGAAGTCTTCGAGCAGCGCGGCAGCCGTTTGCCGATCATGATCTCGGGCACGATCACCGATCGCTCGGGGCGCACGCTTTCAGGACAAACCGCCGAGGCGTTTCATGCCTCGCTCGCGCACAGCCGGCCGCTTTCATTCGGGCTCAACTGCGCGCTCGGCGCCAACGATATGCGCGAGCATGTCGAAACCTTGGCTCGGGTCAGCCGCAGTTTTGTCAGCGCGCATCCGAACGCGGGCCTGCCGAATGCGTTTGGCGAATATGACGAGACACCGGAGGAGATGGCCGCGACCTTGCACGAATTCGCCACCTCCGGATTGCTCAATCTGGTCGGCGGTTGTTGTGGCACAACGCCTGCCCATATCAAGGCGATCGCCGATACCGTGCGCGGCCTTGCGCCGCGCGTTTTACCCGTGTTCGATCAGGATCAGGCGGCATGAGCGTCACTTCACGTCACACCGTGCTGTCCGGTCTTGAACCACTGGTCATCACGCCCGAGCTCAATTTCATCAATATCGGCGAGCGCACCAATGTCACCGGCAGCGCGCTGTTTCGCAAGATGGTCAAGGAAGGCCGTTACGAAGATGCGGTCGAAGTCGCCCGTCAGCAGGTCGACAATGGCGCGCAGATCCTCGACGTCAACATGGACGAAGGCCTGATCGATTCGGAAGCCGTGATGGTGCGCTTCCTCAATCTGATCGCCTCCGAACCGGACATTGCACGCATTCCGGTCATGGTCGATTCGTCGAAATGGTCGGTTATCGAAGCCGGCCTCAAGTGCCTGCAGGGCAAGGGCGTGGTCAACTCGATCTCGCTCAAGGAAGGCGAGGAGGCTTTCCTCGAACAGGCTCGCAAGGTCATGCGCTTTGGCGCCGCCGCCGTTGTCATGGCTTTCGACGAAGAAGGCCAGGCCGACACCTGCGAGCGCAAGGTCGCGATCTGCACGCGGGCCTATCGCATCCTCACCGAGCAACTCGATTTCCCGCCCGAAGACATCATCTTCGATCCGAATATCTTCGCCATCGCCACCGGGATCGAAGAGCACAACAATTACGCAGTCGATTTCATCGAGGCGACGCGGATCATCAGGCAGACCTTGCCGCACTGCCATGTCTCGGGCGGCGTCTCGAATGTGTCGTTCTCATTCCGTGGCAACGAACCGGTGCGCGCAGCGATCCACGCGGTATTCCTATACCACGCGATTCGCGCAGGCATGGACATGGGCATCGTCAATGCGGGCGCCCTGCCGATCGTCGATGAACTTGATCCCGAGCTTCGCGAACGCGTCGAGGACATCGTTCTCAACCGGCGCGCCGATGCGACCGAACGCCTGCTCGAATTTGCCGCGACTTACAGGCGCGGGAGTCGGGATTCGGGATTGGGGATTCGAGACGAAAAAAACGAGTGGCGCGCATTGCCGGTCGCCAAACGTCTTGCCCATGCGCTTGTTCACGGCATTGATGCATTCGCCGAAGTCGATGCCGAGGAGGCACGCCTGCAGTCGACACGTCCACTCGATGTGATAGAGGGGCCGCTGATGGATGGTATGAATATCGTTGGCGACCTGTTCGGTGCCGGCAAGATGTTCCTGCCGCAAGTGGTCAAGTCAGCACGCGTGATGAAGAAAGCCGTGGCCTGGTTGCTGCCGTTCATCGAGGAAGAGAAACTGCGAACCGGCGACGTCGGCAAGACCAATGGCAAGATCGTCATGGCTACGGTCAAAGGCGACGTGCACGACATCGGCAAGAACATCGTCGGTGTAGTCCTTCGCTGCAACAACTTCGAGGTGATCGATCTCGGCGTGATGGTCTCGGCGCAGAAGATCCTCGACACCGCGCGTGCGGAAAATGCCGACATGATCGGTCTCTCGGGTTTGATCACGCCATCGCTCGAGGAAATGGCGCATGTAGCACGCGAGATGCAGCGCCAGGATTTCCATCTGCCGTTGTTGATCGGCGGCGCTACCACCTCGCGCGCGCACACGGCATTGAAGATCGACCCGCATTACAAGGCGCCAACGGTCTGGGTCAAGGATGCCTCGCGTGCCGTCGGGGTGGCGCAATCGTTGATCAGCAAGGATTTGGTCGATGCCTTCATGGAAAAGATCCGCGCCGAATACGCGGATATCCGCGAGCGGCACAAGGATCGCGGCAATGGCAAGCGTCTGGTTTCGTTTGAAAAAGCGCGTGCGCAACGCTTTGATGGCGACTGGGTCAACTATCAGCCACCTGCGCCGAAGCAACCCGGCATTACCGTGCTCAAGGATTTCCCGCTCGAAGAGCTCGTGCCTTTCATCGATTGGTCGCCATTCTTCAACGCCTGGGAACTAGCCGGAAGCTATCCCGCGATCCTTACCGACGAAGTGGTCGGAGAGCAAGCGACCGAGCTTTTCAATGATGCGCAAACCATGCTGGGCCGCATTATCAAGGAAAAGTGGCTTTCGGCGAATGGCGTACTCGGCCTGTGGAAAGCCAGCAGCCAGGGCGAGGACATTGAAGTACTCAATGACGATGGCTCCATCCTCGCGCGCTTGCACGGCCTTCGCCAGCAAGCCGACAAGCCCGTTGAACGACCGGATTTCTGCCTGAGTGACTTCATCGCATCGAAGGAATCGGGTGTCGAGGATTGGATTGGCGCGTTCGCAGTCACTGCGGGCATAGGCATCGATGCGCATGTCGCGCGCTTCGAGAAGGACTACGACGACTACTCGGCGATCATGCTCAAGGCGCTCGCCGATCGACTCGCCGAAGCTTTTGCGGAATGCTTGCACCAGCGCGTCAGACGCGAGTACTGGGGATATGCGCGAGATGAGTCACTCGCCAACGATGAGCTGATCGACGAAAAATATCGCGGCATACGCCCTGCTCCAGGCTATCCGGCCTGCCCCGACCATACCGAGAAAGCGACCCTCTTCCGCATCCTCGATGCAACCACGAACGCAGGCATCTCGATCACCGAAAATTTCGCCATGCTGCCGACGGCGGCGGTCTCGGGCTGGTATTTCTCGCATCCGAAGAGCCAATATTTCGTGGTCGGAAAAATCAGCCGGGAACAAGTGCTCGACTATGCGGAGCGCAAGGGCTGGAGCTTGCTCGAAGCCGAGCGTTGGCTGGCACCGAATCTCGACTACGACCCGGAGTAATCACAGGTCGACAAGAATGGCGCGCCTGCCCCGGAAGGCAGGCGCGTCGAAACTACATTCCCGTTGAACCGGGGTGTTGCATGGCAGTCATGATCGCCATCCCACCGAACAGGAAGAACATCACGATTCCGATCAGATAAAAGATCAGGGCTGCCTTGCAGAAATTGGATTTGTTCGGATTCGCGCTGCTCGAGAATCCCCACACAAACAACATCACAAAACCGACGATCGGAATCGCCAAGACGATCATCGTGATGATCCAGTCGCCAAGCGACATCACCGGTGCACTACTGCGATTTTCCATGCCTGCCTCTCCCCGAGGTTGTTGCCAGGCGAATGCCTGACCAGCGGATTCTGGCACGAACCTGAACGGGCTGCACTATCTTAGGAAACGGCACCTTCTCGCCGGTGACGGTAGTCGACGATCAGGTTGTAAACCGAGACAAACGCTGGGAACGCCGTGGAAAGAACGCCGACCGAATCGTTCTTTCCAAACGTGAAATAGCTGAGCAGAAGCACGCTCCCGCAAACCGATAACCACCAGAATGCGCGCGGCATATGCACGCGCTTAAGCTTCTTGGTCGCGTACATCTGCACGAACCATCGGCTCGTGAAAAGCAGAACGCCGAGATAGCCAACGATTTTCCACGGCGTTACGCCGATGTTGTGAACATGGAAAAGGACTTCGTTCATTGCGCGCGCCAGAAAATAAGGTGCGCCATTCTAGCGTGCCGCCCGCTTGCTACTGTGGGAAGGGCCTTCAAATGCTTGTCCCCTCTTGGGGGTGATGATCTTCGTCAACTCAGCCAAAACCATCGCCCGTAAACAGGCTTCCCACAAAAGGACAACTGATCAGGCCCGCGCGCGCAGCCAGTCGTGGATCGCAGGTGGCACTTCGCGCTGGGCACGGCTCGATACATAGATGCCGATATGACCACCCTTGAACGCGATCTGGGTGTAATCCTTGCTGCCGATCACGCCCTGCATCGCACGTGATGCATCGGGCGGCACCAGATGATCCTGCTCGGCGAAAATGTTCAGCACGGGCATCGTGATGTTCTTCAGATCCACTTCGTGCTTGCCCAACTTGAGCCCGCCCTTGATCAGCTTGTTGCCCTGGTAGAAATCGCGCATGAATTGACGGAACGCTTCACCGGCCTGGTCCGGAGAATCGAAAATCCACTTCTCCATTCGCAGGAAATTTTCAAGCTCGGCCTTGTTGTCGAGGATCTCGACCATGCCGACATATTTCTGCTGGAGCAGACGCATCGGCTTGAGCATCAGGTAGCACCAGTTCATCAGATCGGCCGGCACGTTGCCGATCGTGTTGACGAACAGATCCGCATCCATGGTGCGTGTCCAGTTCGACAGCATGTTGTCCGGTGTGTGGAAATCGACCGGCGTGACCATCGTGATGAGGTTCTTGACCTTATGCGGATGGATCGCGGTGAAACACAACGAGAACGCGCCGCCCTGGCAGATGCCGAGCACGTTGATCTTCTTGACGCCCGCATTCTTAGCCACTGCATCGACGCTGCGGCGAATATAACCGTTGATGTAGTCATCAAGGGTCAGCCAGCGGTCGGCCAGATCGGGATAGCCCCAATCGATGAGATAGACATCCTCTCCCTGCGCGAGCAAATTGCGCACGAGGGATTTGTCTTCCTGCAAATCGACCATGTACGGGCGATTGACCAAGGCATACACAATCAGTGTTGGCGTTTTCGCCGTCGGCTTGCTATCACCACGGTAGCGATAGACGACAAGCTTGTCTTCGCGATAGACCTCGTCCTTCTCGGTGCAGCCAAATTCGACGTCATCCAGCGAGCGCAACACTTGCATGCCCGCCGTCATCTTCTTCTGGAATTTTTGCGCTTCCTCGAAAAGCTTGAAGGGTTCGATATTGAGCGGCCCCATCACTTGCTACCCCCGCGTTTTCTCGCTATCGGCTTGGCGCCAGAAGATCGTCCACTCACGCTTGCTGTCTTCGACTTGCGGGCAAAGCGCGCGATGCTTGCCGCGAAACTGCCGCTTCCTGCCGCGTCCTTGGACTTCGCAGCGCGCGACTTGGTTATCGGAACTGACTTGCGTTCCGACTTGGACGCGATTGATTTTCGGCGCTTTTCGCGGTGGCTCGGCGCGACCTTCGAATCCTTCTTGCGCGAAGTCTTCTTGGTCGTCGACTTGTTTTCCGCAATGACCTCAACGCGCGCCGCTTCCTTTGCCTTCGACGCTTTTATCGCTTTAGACGCTTTTACTGCTTTGGGCGATTTTGCAGCCTTGTTGAGCTTGGCCGACTTCTTTGACTTTGCCGGCTTGGTTGCCTTGACGGGCTCTGCGCGCTCCAGCAGTGCTGCGGACTTGACAGTTTCCTTTCGAGTCGACTTCAGCGCTGCCAACTCGCGACGCAACTCGGCAACTTCGGCCTGCAATCCTTCATGATCGCCAGTGCTCTCGCGCTCTTCGCGAAACTCGCGGCGCAATGCCTGCAAACGCTCGCCAATGCTGTTCACTTCGCTGCGTGTCGGCATGCCGAGCTGATTGCAGAACTTCTCGATTTCACCCTGCACCTGCTGACGCACGCGCATCTGCGCGTCGACGACCGCACCATAGACTTCACGGAATTCCTCCGACAATGCGATCTCCGCATACGCCTCTTCCGCTGCATCGATCCACACATCGTAGAGACCTCGCGCCGAATCGATCTGTCTTCCGGGCTCCTCGCGCTCGGCGAGCTTGAGCTGGAATCGCGCGAATGCCTTCTCGCCGACTTTGAGCATGAGGCGGTCGTAGCGCGCGCTCTGCTCCTGATAGTCGATAAATACTTGCGCGGTTTTCTGCAAATTCTCCTGCTTCTCGCGCAGATGACCAAACGCCGGCATATGCAATGCGCCTTTGGCCTTGTCGAACATCGGTCCGACGGCCGCTGAAAATTGCTCCATCATCTGATCGAAGCCGACAGCACCCTGGTTACCGAATCCACGCATGGCCGCCCCGAACGGGTTGCTCATCGCAGACGGCGGAAATGCTCCAGAGAATCCGGCAGTGGCGAATGGGTTGGAAAATCCGCTGGCGCCTTGCCCCATTGCACCACTCGCCAAGCTCTGCAGCATGCCGAGATAGCCCTGGGCGCCAGCCAGCAGATGTTCCATCGCCGCGCTCTGCTGCTTGCCGCCCGAAAACGAATTGGCCTGGGCCATATTCTCGAACCACGAAGGGGGCGAGGCCGCAGCGTTACCCCAAACGGGCTGAGCCGAGTTTCCACTCATCGTGGCCTGAGCCTGGCGTGCCATCGCCTCCCAATTCTTTGCCCATTGGCCAACATCGAGTGGATCGCTCATGACTCATGCTCCGTTTGCAGATCGGGGCGGTCAACTGACCGCATACCGCCCATGATAACGGGGCACACGTCATCACGGCGAACCCGCTTGATTCCGATCAGAATTCGCCGAGCTGAAATGCGCCAAGTGGCCCATCGCCACGCGGCGACGTCGCAATATCCCGGCTCGATGGCATCGGATCACCGGCACTGATGTGCGCCCATAGCTTGTCGAGCGCCGAATAGGCATACGGCAACATCGGCACATGGGCGTCGCCGAATCCTGGAAACGCCAGGAAAGCATCGAAATGCTGACCATGACCGACTTTCCAGAACACCGGCTTGCGCCCGTTCGCCTCAAGCCAACTGACATACGGCTCGGAGCTGAAAGCCATTGGCACCAGACCGTCGGCCTTGCCATGGACGATGATCATCGGCAAATCGTCTCGCGGCAGCGATGCGCGCGTTTCCTGCGCACCGTCGTGCAAGGTCGAAGCAAGCTTGCTCGAATCGCTCCACAAACCGCTGAGACACTCCGAACCCGGCCATGCCGCATCCTTGCCGGCGGACAAGGTATCGATGATGCCGACGCCCGCGCCTGGTGGAATGCCCGCCGCATCGGCCCACCAACTGGCTTGTTCGACCGGCGAGGCAACGCGCGCAATGCCGGCCGCGTCGGTCGCGGCCAGGCCAAAACCGCAAGGCATAGGTCCGACACCGGTTCGTGCGTAGGCGGCCGAATAGGTAACGCTCACTGCGCGCCATAGATCGAGTGCGGTCGATGCCGCAGCGCTCGCGAGCGCTTCGTCGGTCCAGCCGGTCGCGTGCAGATTCTCCAGCGCCTGCGCCGCAGCAGGCATCGTCGATTGGGTTCCCTGCCAGCGCTCTGCCTTGAGCGTTTCGCAACGCGTGACCCAAGCCGGCGGCGGCTCACCGCCCAAGCGGGCGAAGGGCGTCTTGTCGAAACGCGGATCGAGCAAGGCGCAGGGCATCAGCAACATCGCCTCGGTCGCGTAGTCGTACAACGCCCGCCCACCCTCGCCCGCCCAGATATTCGGCTCGACCGCGACCACACCATCAAGCAGACCTTCATCGATTTCCGCAGCACGCAGCACCGCACCGCCGCCATTCGAAATGCCTGCAGCAATGATTCGCGTGTTCTCGGCAGTAAACGGCGCCTGATCGGGAAACGCTTGATCGAGCGCATGCAGGGCAAAGCGCGCCGCCTGCGTGACGTGACGTCCCCAGTCAGCCTCGGGGTTGTCGCCTGAGTGCGCATGCTTGACCAACACCTGATTCGTGTCTGCAATCACCGCATCATCAGCAGGTTCGAATTCAAGTTGTGCACTACCACGCGCCGCGCGCGTGCCATCCAGGGCAACGCCCGTATTGCTGGCGACATCGAAATAGCCGCTGCCATTGCCCTTGTCGGTATAGGCCACCGCGCAACCGTGCGGCAGGCCCCACGCGCCTGCGAGCGAGATCGCGCCATAGATGCCGCGCGAGCCGGATGATGCCGTGACAACGACACATCGTTTGTCACGATCAAACAGATCGGGCACCTGGACAAGGACACGATGCGGAGATTTCGCTTTCGGCAAACGCGCGAACGCGCTGAATTCACGACCGGTTACCAGCGGCACCGCGCCATAGATTTCGCCATAGCCACCGAGCGGGCCTAGATCGGCAATGCCACGCCAACTCGAATAAATCGCGCGCCGGCGCAATTCGGCTGAGGTCGGCAACTCGGGAATGGCGAAAGCCGGCGCCGATCCGCGCAAGCCAGCCAGACCAAGGCCTGCGCTAAGGAGATCGTCATCGCCCTGATGCGTGGTGACGCGGATCCCGCTGACGAGTCCATCGGACATGGGAGTTTTCTCCGAGACAGTACGGTGGCTGGCGCAAGCGGCCAGTGCGAGCGCGGCCAGCACGCAGATGCAGAGTTTGGGAGTGGTTTTCATCCTTGTACGGTAACAAGCGCGGATCGGACTGTCATCGGACCAATGGACAATGGGTCAGTCGATTCATTGTCAAAGAGGCTTGGCGCGCTTCAAAAAAAGATTTGTCGCAGGATGTCCAAAACCCGTACGAAGCGGGGTTCTTCTCAACCAAGGGCAGCACGAGGCTGTCGATTGGAGAAAGAACATGCGTCAGATCAACCCCTGGAACATGCGGGCATCGACCCGCTGCATGACATCACGTCGAGGCTGGATCGCAATCGGCTGCCTGCTGCTTGCGCAAGGCTTGATGCATTCCGCCAGCGCCAACATCTACACCGTCGGCGACAACACCTGCAACTACACCAACATCGATGACGCACTCGCCGCAGCAGAGACCCATTCAGGTGCGGATACGATTCGGCTGACCCGCACTGGCGATTACACCGCCGCAGCGATCACTTTCTTGACCACCCAGGAATTGACCATCACTGGCGGATTCGCCAATTGCACGACGGCCACGGAAGACTCGGTCTATACGATTCTCAGCGGCGCTGGCGCTCCTGCTGCCTCGGTGATCACCATCAACGGTGATACCGGCTCACTTGTGCGACTGCGAAAACTCACCATCAAGAACGGCGATGTAGCGAGCACCGGAAGCGCCGGCGGCGGAATCCAGTACACCGGAAAGGGAAGGCTCGACATTGCCGACAGCCTGATCCAGAACAACATCGGTGCATACGGTGGTGGCATCAACGCGGGCGGAACCAGCGATGCGGCCGAGCTGGATATCGGGCCGAACACCCAGATCACCGGCAATGTCGCCATCTACAACGGTGGCGGTATTTATTCCAACAATATAGAAACAGCCATTCGTGGATCGAGCATCGGCATCTACAGCAATGAAGCGACCGGCCTTGCGGGTTCCGGCGGCTATGGCGGCGGGATCAATATCCGCGCCTGTGCGCTGATTTCGGCCGTTTACCTTGGAAGCCCTGGCCTCGGCGGAAATCTCAGCGTGGTCAGCAACAACACGGCTGTTTACGGTGGTGGCGTCGCGATCGAGACGCCGAGCGGCTGCGACAAGTCTGCCGATTTGCGCATGTATTCAACGGCTGCCGGCTTGACCAGCCTCAAGGGAAACGTTGCATCAATTTCCGGCGGCGGTGTCTACATGTCACGCGGGGGTGGCCTGACCGACATCTACGTGCACAATGCATCAATCCAGAACAACACGGCTCCAGTCGCATCTGCACTTTATCTCGGCAACCTGGGCTGGGCACACTTCAACACAGGCTTGTCGACCATCTATTTCGGTGATGACATGGTCGACTGCGCGGTCGGCGTTCCGTGCGGATCAATCAGCGGAAACATCAGCTCCAGCGGCCAGGTGATCTATGGTCAAGCTGCCAACAGACTTGAAGTGCAGGCTATCGAAATCACCGGAAATCAAGGAAGTGAGTTGGCCCGGGTAAACGAGTTGATCATCCACGACAGTCTGATTGCCGCAAACAACTCGACGCTGCGTCTGCTGGAAACCCATGATGGACAGACCTACAGCTCCACTTTTACAGGCAACCAGATCGGCGGTTCCGAGGTATTCGGCATCAACACCGGCGGAACCTTTTCACTATTTAATTCTGTTACATGGCAACCCGGCAAAACCATCCTCCACAATGATGGCGCGCTGCCACAAGTCTTCAATGTCGTGACCAGCGAACTGGCCTCACTTGCGGGTCCCTTGGGGAATAACCTCGTAGCAAATCCGCGCTTCATTGATCCGTCTCCGGGTGGCAACTACGGTCCAACCGCAGGATCGCCCTTGATTGACTACGCCATTGGCAATCCGGCTTTGCGCGATTTGCTCAATCTGCCCAGAGGAGTCGACCTGACCTTGGTCCCAGATCGCTACGGGACAGGTGACGTAGGCGCCTACGAGCGTCAGGCCTTGCAGCCACTCGTGGAAAATGGCGAGTTTGCCGCCAACAACCGGGTATGGTCGGTTTACAACGGCGTCGTGACAACCTGGGACGCAACGCAGAACGCGCCAGGATCGACCGGTGGATCCATGCACATCAAGCAGTCAACGGCGAGTACCGATGTAGTCGGT
>JBBQTY010000036.1:0-25990 GCA_038234445.1 Lysobacterales bacterium | reverse complement strand
CCCCTCTTGGGGGCGATGCCCTTTGCCGCAAGGTAGCGAAGAGCATCGCCCCCAAGAGGGGACAAGCGGCTGAAGCCTGCTCCCACAAAAACGATGCGCCTTTGAAACTTATTTATATATTACTTATTGTTTTATAAGCATTCGCGGAAACATTTTCGTCCAAGGATAGTGACGCTATCTGGACTGAATCGGCGCTGGACGACGTTTGAATTCCATCTTTATCAACAGATGCTCGACTGGCTTGGCCAAACCCAGTTGGTAGATCGCCAGGCTTCGTTTCTCGCCCTTGAACTCTTCAATCATCCGGTAGTCGACGAAGTGGCCTTTGCCATCGTTCTGTTTCGATGACCAAGTCATCGTTTGCGTGTCGGCCTGCCAGAAACCGTAGTCCGTGCGTACCGACAGATCATTCGTATCGACCCAGGTATCAACATAGGTTTTGGCAACCTTGTCGTAGCCCCAGACACCATGCCCCTGATATGCGGGAAATTCCTTTGATGCGGCAATGCGGAAATCGTTGGTGATCCAGTGTCCATTGCCGAGCAATTCGTTGACTTGTATGCCAGTGTCGTGTCCCGCGGGCTTGTCGTCTGTATAGAACGTAACATCGGCATCCCAGGTACCCACTTCCAGTTTCATCGGGAGATAAACGTCCGCGGATAACGCGGGAGCAGCCTCGGGTGTGGGAATAGCGCTGAAAACGCTGCCTGATGCCACCAGCATCGAGACTATGATGAAACCTGGACAACGTGAAGTCATGGAATTTCCTGAAAGATGATATACGCGGAGCCGAATGGTTCAATTCGAAGGAGAGCGTCTCCTCGTTGCTACAAACGCGAAACCGCGTAAGCGATGGACATTTCCAGATCTCGTTCGGGAGTGTGTCCAGCCATGGCAAAAACCGCGTTTACTACGTTTTGCGACATCTCGAGAGAACCAACCTGACCTTCTCGACCATAATCCGCGGGAATCATCTCAAGTAGCACACAGACGCAGTGACGGCATCACTTGGGCTAAATCAAACCACGCTCTTGGGCGGTTCACCTGCCTGGTTCCACCAAGGACGCCACACATGATCACCACGACTCCTCTAACGTTGATTCCTGCAACGGTTGAGCACGCGCGGGCCGAGATTGCCGATCGAGATGAATTCTCGCGACTTCTGCAAGCGGTCGTTCCTGAAAACTGGCCACCTGAAAGTGCCGAAGATGCCCTGCCCCTGTTTCTCGAATGGCTCGAAGCGAAGCCGGAATGTGTCGGCTGGTTTGGTTGGTACGCCTTGGTTGCTGACACGACATCGAACAAGCAGGTTCTGGCGGGATCGGGTGGCTCCATGGGGCCGCCTCAGGAAGGTAAAATTGGCATAGGCTATTTGGTATTACCGCAGTTCCATGGCTCGGGCTTGGCGACGCAAATCGTCGACGAACTGATTCGATGGGCAAAGCAGCAATCTTCTGTGACCCGAATAGTCGCGGAAACGGAGTGGGGAAATCCGGCATCAGTACGTGTGTTGGAAAAACATGGATTTGTCGAGTAGGGTCACAGCGAAGGGCCCGGAGGGATGCGTTTTGAGCTATGCCTTCCTTGAGTTCGCCGAGCCCCGGCTCCACTGATCTCGCAGACGAACGTCTGTGGCTGCGGCCTGCTGGCATGGCACAGTTCTGATCAATCAACTTGACTGAATCAGCGCGACACCAGATCCAGGCTCAACCTGCACTGACCTCATGCGGATCCAGCCTCGAATGAGTGATGGTTACTGGCGAGGGCTGAAGTTCGTCAAGGGTTGTACCTGGCGCATCGGAAAGTCCCAGACGAGATTTTGATCGCGGCGTCACTTCATCCCGCCGCCGACAAGCGCGCAAGCAGGAAAGCTCGTGCGCTATCCCAATCCCGGCGTGCAGTCTTGTCACTGACTTCAAGCAGTTCGGCAATCTCGAGGAAATTGAGACCCGAATAGAAATGCAGTTCGACGACCTGGGTCGCACGAGGATCCAGGCGGCGCAGGGAGTCGAGCGCCTGGTCCAGCGCAAAGTGATCGATCGAATCACCTCCGGTACCCAGAGGATCACTGGTCAATTCGACATGCGGCACATTACCGCCGCGCTTTATCGCCTGCTTGTCGCGCTGATGATCGAGAAGTACCTGACGCATGGCGCGGGCGGCCAGCGAATAGAAATGCGCACGGTCGTTGATCCGGGAAACGCCATCGTTGAGCTTGAGAAACACTTCGTGGACCAGACCCGTCGGGCTCAGCGTCGCGGCGTCGATACCGCGACGCATTTGCCGTTGCGCACTGCGACGCAGCTCGGCATAGACCATCTGGAAGGCGCGATCATTCGCGCGCGAGTCACCGGCCAGGCCGGAATTCAACAATCCGGTCAGCCCGTCGGTCGTTGCTGTTGTCGAGTCGCGATCCACCGCAAGAGTATGCCATCGAATTTGCGTTTCGAGGCCATGGTTTGATCGCCATTTGCCCATTGACGTGCTGCAAGGTCCACGACCGCGACCCCTGACTAGTCGTCACGGCCGCAATTGATGCCTCTTGCCTCAGATGCGGGCTCGCGCAACGTTGGATCCAATCCGCGAAATAAAAACGGCAGCCGGATTGCTCCGACTGCCGCTTCAAGGCCATTGCTGGCTGCGTTGCTAGTTCATGCTTACGGCGTGATGTTGGTGCTCAGGGTGACACCCGAGAACGTCGCATACGCACGCACGCTGATGTAGTACTTGCCCGAAGGTGCAGAGATCGAACAGGTCTCAGCATTGCCGCTTGTGTACGGGCGGCAGGTATAGCTGGTCGTGGTCGGCGCGGAACCGAGACGGACATAGAGATCCGCATCACCCGTACCGCCCGAGATTGCGACGGTCAGTTTGCTCGAACCAGCTGGCACATCGATCGTGTAGACCGAGGTGAAGTTGTTCTTGCTAGCCGACAAGCCGGTTACCGTTGAACCCGAGCAAAGAACCGTGCCGGATGCCGTGCAACCACCACCACCGCCGGTGACCGTGACCGCCTTGGTCTGGCTATTCGTGGCGCCGCCATTGTCGGTAACCGTCAACGTCACGTTGTAGGTTCCAGCCGATGCATAGGTGTGGCTTGGATTGGTCGATGTCGATGAGCCGCCGTCGCCGAAGTTCCATGAACGCGATGCAATCGTGCCGTCGCTGTCACTGGAGCTGTCGGAGAAATTGGCCACCAGCGCGTTGGTCGTGAAACCAAAGCTCGCGGTGGGTGCCGAGTTGCTTGCCGCTCCCGTGTAGCTGCCAGTCAGCGAAACACCGGTAAACGCCGCATACGCTTTCAGCCGGACGTAGTAGGTCCCCGCTTGTGCCGAGGCGACCGGGCAGGATTCCGAATTGCCATTCGCGTACGGACGGCAGTCGTAGCTCGAGTCAGTGGGTGCGCTACCGAACTTCACGTACATGTCTGCATCACCGGTACCGCCAGACATCGCGAAGTTGAGGCTGGTCGCGCCAGCAGGAACCGCCAGCGTGTAGTTGACGGATCCACCGGTTGCAGCATGGATGCCAGTCACTGCGACGCCATTGCTGAGCGGGCCGCCGGTGCTATCACCACCGCCGCCACCGCCGCCGCCGGAACAACTCACTCCGACCCCGTTGAACGCAGCCGTGACTGCGGCAGCACTAAAGCCCAGATCCGTGGCTGCCGTCTCGACACCGCAAGCACCGCTATTGAACGTACTGCTCGGTGTCCAGTAAAGAGCATTTGCGCGCGCGAACACCTTGAACGCATTCGGCGTATTCCAGCCCGATGTCGTTGCCAGATTATAGAAAGCCTTGTTGTACACACCTGACGAGTAGTGCACGTCGAGCGAGCTGGTGTAGTTGGCCGCATTGTCGATCGAGCCACCATCCTGCGGCGGGTTCGCCATGTAACGCAGCGCGCCTGAACCCTTGAAGATTTCCGGACCGACCTGGAAGTCATTGCTACCCTTCCAGTAGTACTCGGTCGCCTCACCACCCATGTCCGAGTAAGCCTCGTTCATGCCACCGGACTGGCCGGAATACGTGAGGTTGGAATGCTGTTCGGTATAACCGTGCGAGACTTCATGCCCGGCTACGTCAACGCTGACAAGTGGATAGAACGTGGTCTTGCCATCACCGAAGCTCATCGTCGAGCCGTCCCAGAACGCATTCTCGTACTGGCTGCCGTAGTGCGTGCGCATGATCAGCTGAAAGGTCAACGCCTTGCCGCCGGTGTAGGCCGAATACATGTTCTGGATCACGCCACCAAAGTAGTGCGCATCATTGATGGGCGAATAGGCGCCGTTGATGGCCTTGTAGGTGTTGTTCGGGCAGGTGTAACTGTAGGCCGTCGTACTGCTGCCGGTGCTGCCGTTGAGGTTGACCGACTTCACGTCCGTGTTGGTCATCGTGCACGTCGTGCCACTCTGTGCAACATCAAGGTAGCCATACTTGCCGCCCGATCCCCAGTTGTACTGGCCAGTCTTCGAGTTGCCGCCGGGGCCGGTGCCGATATTCGAGGTTGTCAGACCATCCCATTGCTTGAGCACGACACCGGTTTGCGCATCAACGATGACGAACGGACGCGTCGGCTGGCTGACGGCACTGCGACTCGATGCGAGTGCGCCGATGCCCTTGTCGGCAAAGAACGATGCCACATAGACCAAGTGAGCCGTGTCATTGTCATCGACATAGATCATCTTGGTGCTGGACGAGTTGAGCATCGAGATCGATGCGCTGCGAGCTCCAAGCGTGGCGTCCCTGGCGACCTGCAATGCGCGCTTCGCGCTGATTGCGGGAGTCATTGTCGAGAGGTCGCTGGCCAAGCCGCCGACCGCTCTTCCAAACAAGGAATTCACTACCCCTGCCTTGCTGTCAGTGACCACCACGTGCTCGCCCCAAATTGGCACGCCGCGGAACTCTTGTTGGTAGCGATAGTGCGTCGTGCCGTCGCCGTCTTTACTTACGGCAAGCGCGGTCAGAGTCGATTCGGCGTCGAGGCCGAGCAACTCCGCGTGCCTCTGGTTTGTGACTGTGGATGCGCCGATGCCATTCGTCGCGGCGGCGTAACGGGCGCTGAGCCCTTCGACGCTTTGATCGTGCAAATCGACGCGGGTTGCTGCCTGCGCAGAGACAGCCAGCATGCCCATTGCGACAGGCAACAAGGCCATTGTTATTGCAGTACGTAGATTGGATTTGCTCACGGATTGATTCCCAAGATTAGTAATCGATTGCCACCGAAGCGGCCGTGAATACCACTCCACACCGAGAGGATGGCCCAAACCATCCAGAGGAACCGATTGCCGACTCCACCTGATTGCATACCCTTGCGAAAGCCCCGGATTGCACCACCGACCCCCTGACCCGCAGTGCAGCGATGGAAGCTATCAAGTTGCAATTGAAATGTAATGACGCAACGCGGGAGAAATTCTCGGACTGGAAATCTTTGCCTCAGATCAGGACGATAACCCCAGATGGCCCAGTGACCGCGTGGGCGCGAACATTTCCACCGAAAAACCATCCTTGTTTGGAATAAACCCTGTACTTTTCCTTTATTACTATCAGTTGGTGCTGGCGAAAGGCAGTCTGATTTTCCAACGAAAAATCTTCTCGGAGACCGAAATCCGAGACGCTAGTAACCTTCGATCAAACGCTTTCCAGCAGTTTCAATAGCGCCAAAAAAAAACGACGACCGGACTGCTCCGATCGTCGCTTAAATGCCATTGCTGACTGCGTTGCTAGTTCACGTTTACGGCGTGATGTTGGTACTTAGGCTGACGCCAGAGAATGTCGCATACGCGCGAACGCTGATGTAGTACTTGCCCGAAGGTGCTGATATGGAGCAAGACTCGCTGTTGCCACTTGTGCAGGGGCGGCAGGTATAGCTGCTCGTGGTCGGTGCCGAACCGAGGCGGACATAGAGATCCGCATCACCCGTACCACCGGCAATCGTAACCGTCAGATTGCTCGAGCCGGCTGGCACATCGATCGTGTAGACCGAGGTGAAGTTGTTCTTGGTCGCCGACAAGCCGGTTGCGGTCGAGCCCGAGCAAAGCACCGTTCCGGAGGCCGTGCATCCGCCACCACCGCCGGCCGTGTAGCTAGCGGTCAGGCTCATTCCGCTGAAGGTCGCATAGGCACTAACCAGAACGTAGTAGGTACCGGCTTGCGCGCTGCTGATATTGCAGGTTTCAGCATTGCCCGTGGCCCACGAACGGCAGTCATAGCTCGAGGTTGTCGGCGCGGAGCCAAACTTCACGTAGAGATCGCCATCACCCGTACCACCCGAGGTCACAAACTTCAGGCCAGTGGCACCAGATGGCACAACCAGCGTGTAGACCAACTGGTTGCCAGTGGCCGCAGCGAGCCCGGTCACCGCGACGCCGTTCTGCAGCGACGTACCGCCACCGCCGCCACCTGTCACCGAGACCGACTTGGTTTGGCTATTCGTGGCGCCGCCATTGTCGGTAACCGTCAACGTCACGTTGTAGGCTCCTGCCGATGCATACGTGTGGCTTGGATTGGTCGATGTCGATGAGCCGCCGTCGCCGAAGTTCCACGAACGCGATGTAATCGTGCCGTCGCTGTCGCTGGAACTGTCGGTGAAGCTGGCCACCAGCGCGTTGGTTGTGAAACCAAAGTTCGCGGTCGGTGCAGCATTGGTCGTTCCGCCAATGTGATTGATCGCGCTGCTCAGGATGATGTTTCCACGCCCCGTGGCGAGGTCATAACCAACTCCCGCAGTCTCACCACCGTTGTTTCCGGATGTGATGTCGTGGAAATCCGTTGCCGGAAGTGCGTAGATCAGTGGCGCCGCAAAGCCGACAGCGGTTCCCTTCACGGCGATCACGCGCGCCCACATGCCCGCGAAAATCGGCGCGGCCAAGCTCGTGCCGCCGATCTGCTGGCTAGCCCCATTGACGGTGACCTTGGCGCCGGAGCTCGGATCCGCGTCGAATGCTACATCGGCCACACCGCGCTTGGTTCCCGAGACAAAACCATTCTGCCAACTTGGCTTGGGTTCGAACGTACTCGGACTGCCACCGGTCCCACTCCAGACAGGTTCGCTGGACGAGGTCGTGGTCGATGCATTCAAGGTGGTACCCGCAACGGCCACTACGTATTGCGATGCAGCCGGCCAGCTCGGAATGATGCCGCCATTTGCGCACTCATCAGCACCGGATTCACCGGTGGAAATCGAGAAGGATGCGCTGATGCACGGGGCAACAACGCGAAACGCGCATGCCATCCTTTCTGGAAACCGCCGAAAATCGACGGCTTACGACGCGCTTTCGGTATTTCCCAGGCAAAGCTGGGCGAGATCCTGATAACCGGTAAAATGTGACGCGGCACTGCAACCGGGACACAGCGGATCGCGGCGTAGTCGCAGTTCCCGGAAAGATGCGTCCAGCGCATCAAAGCACAGCAGGCGCCCGACCAGAGCTTTGCCTTGTTCAAGGATCAATTTGATCGCTTCATTGGCCTGCAGCATCCCCATGATTCCGGGTAGCACGCCGATGACGCCGGCTTCGCTGCAGTTGGGAGCCTCGGCCGCACTCGGCGGTTGCGGAAACAGGCAGCGGTAACAAGGCGAATCGCTGCGCCGCGAATCAAACACACTGACCTGCCCAGTAAATCGGTGTACCGCGGCATAGATCATCGGCAGTCCCAGTTGACGGCACGCCGCATCGAGGAGATATCGTGTCGGAAAATTGTCCGCTCCGTCGATGACAAGATCATGCCCTTGCAGCAGCGACTCGACATTGTCGGCAACAACGCGTGTCTCTCGGGTTTCAATGACAATCGAAGGGTTCAGGGCGGCGAGCGTAAGGCGCGCCGATTCGGTCTTGGCCATGCCAATACGAGCATCGGTATGCATCACCTGGCGCTGCAGGTTGGAGCGCTCGACCTTGTCATCGTCGATCAGGGTCAGTTTGCCAACCCCCGCCGCTGCGAGATAGAGCGCCGCCGGTGAGCCGAGACCACCCGCACCAATCAGTACGATGCTCGCTTTCGAAAGGCGCAATTGTCCGGCGAGACCGACCTCGGGTAGAACCAGATGGCGGGCATAGCGCTGCGCAAAGTTTTCATCCACGGCACCGTCGGCGAGTGGCAAGCCTTCAGCGCGCCAGCGAGTGAATCCGCCGCGCACAGAAAAAACCCGGCTGTAGCCCAGCTCGATTAGCTGCTGCCTTGCCAGCAAGGATCGTTGGCCACTCGCACAAACGGTCATGAGCACGGTCAATCGCTCCGGCGCAAGCGCGGCGATCTCTCCGACAAGCGCAACCCGTGCGATGCCAATGGCGTCACGCGGCATGCCCGCCGCGCGCTCATCGGCCTCACGAACATCAATGAGCAACGCACCTGCGCGCAAGCGCGTCAGCGCTTCGTGCGGCTCTATCTCGATGATTGCAGCGTCGTTCGATTGCGTGTCGGTGATCATTGCGGCTCAGCAAAATTCGGTCAGCTGAAGGATTTTAACAATGCTGCCCACTTCAATCATTCCACTTTGCTCGGGCACCACGATCAGCGCATTGGCTTCGATCAGTCCGCGGATCATTGACGAACCCTGCCGCGAAACCGGCGCGGCCCAAAGAGTACCGTCATCACGCACTTCGCACACTGCGCGCATGAACTCGGTTCGTTCGTGTGTTTTTGAAATCGTGCTCGACAGCTGGGCATCCAATAGCCGTGGACTGCTCGGCACCAAACCCTGCATGGCGGCAAGCCCTGGGCGCACCAGACTGAGAAACGTCGCGATCGTGGAAACAGGATTGCCCGGAAGGCAGAACACGAGGGCTCGTCCGATTTCGCCGAACAGCACCGGCATACCAGGGCGCATGCGTACTTTCCATAAATGTATTCGTCCGGTCTCTGCAACAAGCAACGGCAGGAAATCGGCCTCGCCAGCCGAAACTCCACCCGAAGTGATGATGACATCCGATGATTCCGACGCGCGCAGCAAGGCTTCGCGAATCTTCGCGCGATCATCGGGCAAATGCGTAAAGCCTTGGGGGAATTCGTTTGCCGATTGCGACTCGATTCCACTTGCCTTGAGCAAAGCGGCCAACGCAAACCCGTTGCTGTTGTAAATTTGCGCCGCGGAGCATTCAAAGCCCGGCATGACCAACTCATCACCGGTCGTCATGATCTGCACCGTCGGCATGCTGGAAACCGAAACCTCGGCGTGACCGATCGAAGCCAGCGCGGCCAATTGCGCGACGCCGATGCGCTGACCGCCTTCAAGCACCCTGTCACCGACTCGAAATTCCTCACCGGCTGGTCGCACATGCGATCCGCCGACTTCGTCGGCGCCGATCACGACGATTTCGCCTTCCAGCGTGACGCGTTCCTTGATAACCACGGTATCCGCACCGACCGGCAGTGGCGCTCCGGTGGTGATACGCAGGCACTCACCTGAACCGATCACTGCGGTCATCGGATCACCCGCCAAGCGGGTTCCAACCAAGCGAAAACGCCGTTGTCCGGATGTGGGCAAATCTTCCGCGCGAACGGCAAATCCATCCATTGCAGAATTCGTGAATGGAGGCTGGTGTCGCGAGGCGAAAACATCTTGTCCAAGCACGCGACCGAACGCTGCTTGCAGCGCAATCGATTGCATCGGCAATCGCCGCGTGCGGCAAAGCTCGACTACAAGTGTTTGCGCCTCATCAACAGAAATCCCGGTGGGATAGTTACTCATGGGCTCGCATCCTCTCCGACATCGCGATGAAATCATCGGCCGTATTCAGATTGACCCAATCGTCGCCAAGATCCGAGCAGTCGATTTCAAGCGTTCTGATCGAATCTTGCCAGCGGCTGACTCCGAATCCCGACCCAAGCGCCTTACCAGCAGATTCGGCAAGCGCTTGGCGATAGAGTGCGAAGAGCGGTTGGCGGCGGCGACCATCATGCGCAACGACACTATCCACGCCTCGCGTCTGCGCTCGCTGCAACAAGCGTTTGGCGAGGGCCGGGTTTGCGTGCGTGCTGTCCACTGGCACGGTATATATCCATTCGGTCTCGCAAGCAAAAAGCGCCGCGGCTACACCGGCCAGCGGGCCAGCGAACCCGTCTGGTTGTCGATCACTGATGGTGGGCGCAAACCGCGAATACGCTTCGATATTCCGGTTTGCAATGATCAGACGAGGCCAATCCGCATCCTGCGCCAGAGATTCAACTACCCACGCGATAAGCGGCCGCGCATTCAGCGGCATCAAACCTTTATCGACGCCACCAAGTCGCGTTGCCGCACCTCCCGCGAGAATCGCGATGGTCATGCATGGCAAGGGCCGATAACACTCAGACTTCACGCGATGAGCACCTTCAACAGCAAAGTCGATGATTTTCCCGATTCTCAACATCCGTAGGGCTCGTCTTGATTGATTGGGCCTTTGAATAGCAAGACATTGAGACCTAGAGATTTTCTCGGACCTCAGCCGTTCGCTCCCGGATAAAGTCCAGCGCACGCTCTGACCTTGTCGAAGAGCATTTCCAAGCTGCCAAACTGTTCCAGCTACTTCCGATCATGCTTTTCTTCGTCAGCTCAGGACAGGTTCGGCTCACCACGAAAGGAAGTGGCTGGAACTTCCCTGAAGTTTCTCAGGTCCGCCATTGCAGCGAATTCGAAACTATTTACGCGCCGAATCATCCGTTATTCAACAACGACATCGCGGGTCTTCACGAATCAAGAATACTTGTCACTACTTGCCGCTTTTGGCATTGCGGATAATGCGCTGACGACGCTTCTGCTGATCTTCGGTCAATACATTTTTCTTGCCCGCATAGGGATTTTCACCCTCACTGAAATCAATGCGAATCGGCGTACCTTCGAGCTTGTAGCGTTTGCGGAAGAAATTTTCGAGGTAGCGCCGATAGGATTCGGCAAGATGCTTCGTTCGCGAACCGTGGATAACGATCGTCGGCGGATTCGAACCGCCGGGATGCGCGTAACGCAACTTGGGCGAATGGCCACGCACCAACGGTGGTTGGTAGGCAGCGTAGGCCGCCTCGAGCGCACGGGTCAGATCAGACGCAGTCAGCTTCTTGTTCGCGGCTTCGTGAACGCGATTGACGCGCTTCATCAACTCGCCGATGCCGGTACCGTGCAGCGCGGAGATCGTGATCCTTGGTGCCCACTCGACGAAGACGAGCTTGCGCACCAGCGAACTTTCGCATCGGTCACGATCGTACTTGTTCAGTCCATCCCACTTGTTGACCGCGATCACCAAGGCGCGCCCGGCATCGAGCGCATGCCCAATCAGTCCGGCATCCTGATCAGTCACGCCCTCATTTGCATCAAGCAGGACGACCACCACATTGGCCGCGTCAATTGACTGCAGGGTCTTGATGACACTGAATTTTTCGACAGCGTCCTCGATACGCGCGCGGCGCCGCACGCCGGCTGTATCAATCAAGGTGTAGTGACGCCCATCACGCACCAGCGGAATGCGGATCGAGTCGCGTGTGGTTCCCGCGACGTCGGAAACGATGACGCGATTTTCGCCGAGCAAACGATTGACCAGGGTCGACTTGCCGACGTTTGGACGTCCAACGATGGCGACGCGGATTCCGCCTTCGTCATCCGGGCTGATTTGCGCCCCGTCATCTTGTGGCAATTGCGCCTGGATCGCTTCGATCAGAATACGCATGCCGTGGTTTTGTGCCGCTGCGATCGCCAATGGCGCAGCGACTCCGAGGCGGGCAAAATCTGCCAGCGCCGTTGTTTCATCGAGGCCATCGATCTTGTTGACCGCAAGCAGCATCGGCTTGGAGGTTCGACGCAAGCGCGCAAGAATCGCCTGATCGGTCGGCAGCAACCCATCGCGGGCGTCGACCACAAAAATAACCACGTCGGCTTCAGCGATCGCCAGCTCAACCTGGCGTGCAGTCAAGCCGGCAAGCCCTTCCTCGCTGTCGGCCAGGCCGCCGGTATCGACGAGCACGAAATGACGTTCGCCGAGACGGCAAAATCCGTAGTGGCGATCGCGGGTGACGCCGGGCATATCGGCAACGAGTGCATCACGCGAACGCGTGAGCACATTAAAAAGAGTTGATTTGCCGACGTTGGGGCGTCCAACCAAGGCGACGACAGGCAGCATCGCGGGCGCTCCATATCAAGTTGCAGCAACATCCACTGCAAGCGGATGTCATCGATTCAAACCGGATTCGCGCCAGCCTCTGCTGATGTGAACCCGGCCACAGTCAGGGCTATTGGGTGCGAAAGGCCGAAATAGTACCACTGGTATTTTCGACGTAGACGACATCGCCGTTGGTTACTGGAGCACTTTCGATCGCTTTCTTGCCCATGCGCTCGCGTGCAGCAAACGATCCGTCAGCCATGTTCAACCAGTGAACGTAACCTTCAATATCGCCAACCACGGCATAATTTCCGACAATCGCCGGCGGACTCAGCCATCGGTGCAGCAAACCATCCTGCTTCCACAAATTGGCTCCACTCTGCCGATCAAATGCCCAGACATTGCCATCGGCATCGCTGACCACGACCGAAGTGCCACCCACCGCCAACCCGGAAAAACTCGAAAGATCGCGTGCCCAGGCGGGCCGGCCACTGTCTGTATAGAAAGCGCCTACTTGACCGTGATAACTGCTCGCGAACAACTCACCGTTGTCGAGTACGAGTTTGCCATCCGAATCGGAAAGGCGCTCAACCTCGGTCCGTCCCTCACCGGCGCCAAGCACTTGGGTCCAGGCCGGAGCACCATCGTTTTCGCTCACGGCGACCAGTCGACCGGTGTCGTAGCCGTCAAAGACGAACCCGCCGCCGATAACGGGAGACGCGTTGCCGCGCAGACTCAGCACTGGAACGGACTGCTCGTAAACCCATTTACGGGTCCCGTCAGCAGGGTCGAGACCGTACAGCCGGCCGTCCTGCGCGCGCACGGCGATGATATTTTCGCCAATCGCCGGGGCGCAGATGATTTCCGAACTGAGCTGGACACTCCATCGCTCAACGCCATCAGCAGCCGAATACCCGCGAACCTGGCCATTCAAGGCGCCCACCACAACGAGATCGTTGTTTGCGGCCGGGCCACCGGACCATTGGATCTTCTTCGCGTTGGTCGACCACAAACGGCGTCCATTTGTCGCGTCGATCGCTTCAATGTCACCGTTGACGCTGGCGACGTACATGCGATCACCGACGACCGCAGGATTCATGCGCGCGCCCGATTTGCCAGGCCCCTTGCCGATTGAGCCTGACCAGAGCTGTTGCACGTTGGCCGTGGGTGAAAATTCAACCAGCGCCTTCGGCGGCTCGACATTGTCTTTCTTGCCCAGGCTCTTGAACCAGTTGCAGCCACCAAGCGTGAGCGGCGCGATGACGAGGGCGAGGACGATCAGGACGCGCCTCATGATTTCTTCTGCTCCGTCGCCTTGTCGGCAACCGGCAAGTCGCCTTGCTTCATTTCAACGTAGGCTCGATCCGGCGATTGCGGATCGAGTTGCGAAAGCGCTTCCGCGTAGGCGGCACGCGCATCAGCCGCGCGGCCGAGTTTGGCCAACGCATCACCCCGCAACTCGCTGGCGACAGCGGGAAAATCGGTCTTGGCTACCTGGTCAAGCTTGGCGAGCGCTGCATCCGCCTTGCCATCAGCCAGACTCAAACGAGCTTGACGCAACGCGATCAGGGATTTGAGGGCACCATTGCTGGTCGACTGACTTGCCCATTCAAGATCATCGGCCGCCGCCTTGAGATCGGCTTTGCCAACCGAAACCTCAGCCTGACGCAGTGCGGAAAATGCAGAAAATGCACTTTTTGCGTAATCCTTGCGCAAGGCTTCCGCGATTCGATTCGAATCATCGCTGCGTTTGGCCTCGACCGCGTCGTTGAATGCCGCGAATTGCGATGCCGCTTCCGACTGGGTGCGCAGCTCGCGCGCCTTCCACTGTTGGTAACCAAAGATCAACAGCAGACCAATGGCGATACCAATAAGGATAGACATGGCATTGGTACGCAACCACTTGCGCACCAATTCACCTTGTTCGTGCTCGTCAAGAACTTCAAAAGCCATACGCATCACCGAATTGAGCGCCACAGAAAGGGAGAGCCGACGACCATCAGAGGGCGGCGCGGGGGGCGCTAGGGTAACAGGATTTCAAACAACGCCTGTAAAAAAGACGTAGCGCCCAAGCCAATCAGGAGTCGATTTTACTAGCCGGTACTTCACCAGAGAAGACCCGCAATGAGGCGACATTGGCGCGGCGGAACGGAGCAAGATCGATGACCTTGTCGTCCGCGACGATTTCGGCGCCTTGGGCATTGCCCAAACGGATCGTAACCGCACTGTCGCTCGAATAGTGCCGCTCTACGCCCGCGTTGAGCAAGCCATACTCAAGCTTGTCTCCATTGGCGGCGGTCACTTCAACCCAGCTGGATTGTTTGAGCCGGAGTGTGAGCGAGTGTTTGCCGATGCTTGCGGTTTGCGCTCCGACGGGTGCCTCCAACGAAGCCGTCTGGGACTGCGCGGCCGAAAATGGCGCCATCGACGCGATAATCGGAGGCGCGTCCGCAATCGCTACATCGTTGCCACGCAAGTCTTGCATGATCGAAGGCATTGACGAGGTGTCTGGGCCAGTTGACTTAGAGACAGCCAATTCACTTTGCGGATTCGCTGCAGCGGCAGGCATCGTGTCCGACGTCGCTGTCGACCCATCGAGCATGACCGTACGTGCAAGATTCTGCTCGAGCCCACCATGGGTGGCCAGCCAGACAGCGGGCCCAATCACGAGTGCGGTCAGAATCAAATAGGTAGCGCTGACCGAGTATCGATCGAGCATGTAGCGTGAGCGCGAAACGCGCCCGGTTGAAACCAGTGGTACCTGCTCGCCGCGTTCCTCAACGACTTGCTCCGCGATGACAACCGGCAGATCGAGCAAACGTGCATAGCTGGTGAGGTACCCGCGCAGATAGACGGCATGAGCAATGCCGCTGTAATCATCCTCTTCGATGCGACGAATCAAACGCGCCTGCAGCTTGAGGCGTGTGCCCACGTCCTCACAGGTCCAGCCGCGCCGTTCTCGCGCTGCGCGCAAGCGCTGCCCCACTGAGCCAGGATCGTCGCCCACCGGATCGATCTCTGACAGATTCATCACTGTCAACGAATCGGATTCCGTCGGGATCTGCGCAGACAATTCCTGGAGATCCTCATGTTCGACGCCAATATTGCTCACTGCTTCACTCTCCGGAATTGACAACAAATCAAGCTGACCCGAATCAGCGTCTTCAACGCCCCAATTCCTGTGGGCCGGGATTTTAGGTATACGTTTGCTCACGCTATTTCGGATCGTCTTTGACAATGGTTGAGTCGAGCGAGCGCGCTTGAGGCGAGTCGGGGAAACGTTCGCGCAATCGACTCGTGTAATCCTGCGAGGCCTTGCCATTCCCCAGACGTAGTTCGATGTTGCGTCCGAGCAGCAAAGCATCCGCACTCTGCTGCCCTACCCCTTCGTAACGTTGAATAAACGCCCTTGCCCGGAAAAAATCATTTTTCCGATACAAAACCGTGGCCATCTGGAACAAGGCTTCGGAGTTGTTGGGCTCCCGATTCAGTGCTTCGCGCAGATCCTTTTCGGCAACATCCAACTTGCCTCCCTTGATCGCACAGGTTCCTGAATTGGTCAAGGCTACCGCGGGCGTTTTATAGAACGGATCTGCGATGGCGCGCACAAAATAGACGGCTGAATCGTCATAACGCCCCATTTTGCAGAGAAACGCGCCATAGTTGTTGTTTTCGCTGCCTGACTTGGGCGACAGCTCGGCAGCTCGCCGATAGTGCTCTTCCGCCTTGGCGTTGTCGCCGATTCGCTCATAAAGCAGAGCGACCACGGTATGTGCGTCGGCATGGTTGACGTCAGCGGCCAGCGCTTTGTTGAGATTTTCCAGCGCGATCTCGAGCTTGCCTTGGGCCATGTATTTCTGACCAAGATCGGTATACAACGCGGCCGCTTTGGTCTTCGGATTTTCAGGGTTGCTCTCAGCCGTCGGCCGCGATGTTGAGCCTCCGGTTGCGCAGCCTGCAAGGAGCGCAAGCATCAAGATCGCCAGTGGGGTTCGATCAAGCCGCATCTGCCACCCCACCTTCAAGTTTTTTACGGAATTCCGCCTGACGACGCGTGCGGTCCATGACTTGCCCTTTGAGCTGACCGCAGGCCGCATCAATATCGTCTCCGCGCGTGCGCCGAACCATGGTCAGAACGCCGGCATCAAGGAGGATCGTCTGGAAATCACGAATCGCCGATTCCTCCGAGCGCTCGTAGTGGGTGCCGGTGAACGGATTGAACGGAATCAGATTGACCTTGCTCGGTACCTTGCGCACAAGCTTGACCAGCTCGCGGGCGAGATCAGGCGTGTCGTTGATGCCCTTCATCATCGTGTATTCAAATGTCACCGTCGTGCGTGGGCCACGTCGCGTATAACGCAGACAAGCATCCATGAGCTCGGCGATCGGGTACTTCTTGTTCAACGGAACAAGTTGGGTGCGCAATTCATCGTTCGGGGCGTGCAGCGACACCGCCAGCGAGACATCACTCTCTGCGGACAAGCGATCGATCATCGGCACGAGGCCGGCGGTCGACAGGGTCACACGCTTGTTGGCGAGGCCGAAGCCGAGATCGTCGCGCATGATGCTCATCGCACGCACGACATTGTCGAAATTGAGAAGAGGTTCGCCCATGCCCATCATCACGACATTGGTCAACTTGCGCTGATGATGCGGCACGTTGCCGAGATGCTTGGCCGCGACCCATACCTGGCCGATGATCTCGGCGGTCGACAGATTGCGGTTGAAGCCTTGGGTCCCGGTTGAGCAGAACGTGCAATTGAGACCGCAGCCTACCTGCGAGGAAACACACAAGGTACCGCGCGAGCTTTCGGGGATGAATACCGCCTCGATCGCATTGCGTGGATCCATGCCGAGCAGCCACTTGTGCGTGCCGTCAATGGATTGCTTCTCATGCAGCACATTCGGCGGAACGATTTCAGCAATGGCTTCGAGCTTGCTGCGCAAGACCTTGCCGACATCGGTCATCTGCGCGAAATCGGTGACGTGACGGTGATACATCCACTTCATGACCTGATCGGCACGGTAGGGCTTCTCGCCCGCTTGCGCGAACCAGTCGCGCAAGCCTTGGCGATCCAAGCCGAACAGATTCGTTCTGGTCTCGGTCACGTCCATCGACTTCAGCGCGCCGTCACTTCGGAGCTGGCAAAGAAGTAGGCGATTTCGACAGCCGCCGTCTCCGGCGCATCCGAACCGTGCACCGCATTGGCGTCAATCGAATCGGCAAAGTCAGCGCGAATCGTTCCGGCGTCGGCTTTCTTCGGATCGGTCGCACCCATCAGGTCGCGATGCACCGCAATCGCGTTCTCTCCTTCGAGGGCCTGAATGATGACCGGACCGGAGATCATGAAATCAACCAGCGCCTTGAAAAACGGGCGCTCACTATGAACGGCGTAAAAGCCTTCGGCTTCGCGGCGGGAGAGCTGCTTCATGCGCGCGGCGATGATCTTGAGACCGGCTTTTTCGAAGCGCGAGTAGATTTCGCCGATTACGTTCTTGGCGACCGCATCGGGCTTGATGATGGAAAGAGTGCGCTCCAGCGCCATTGTCTTAGAACCTTATGAATGAGAATCGAGGGGATAACACGGGCGACCGAAACACTAAATTCGCGGCATTTCGGATAGTTAGCGCATTATCCGGCCGCCCATTCTAGCTAGTTTCTGCTCGCTTTTGCACCCCAAAATCGCGATTTCACTCGCATTTTCGCCTTGGCTAGGAGCGACCCGCGGGCTTATGATTAAAACGAACGTTTGGTTTCGGCCCCCTGATTTGGATCCCCTCTCTTGAATTCGCCCCACTTCTCGACCAAGGAACGCATTCTCGGCGCTGCCGAGGAGCTGTTTGCACGCAATGGTTTTGCCGGCGCGTCGTTGCGCGAACTGACCGCAACAGCCAAGGTCAATCTGGCTGCGGTCAACTATCACTTCGGCTCCAAGGACAATCTCGTCAACGAGGTTTTCCGGCGGCGACTTGATGAGCTCAGTGCGCATCGGCTCGAATCGCTGCAAGCGGTTATTGTTCAACCGAAACATACACTTGAAGATATCCTCGCCGCCTTCATCCACCCGGCTTTGTTGTTGTCTCTCGACAAAACAGGCGGCGCAACGTTTGTTCGCGTGCTCGCTCGCGCGTATGCCGAACACAACGAGCGGCTGCGCAAGTTTCTCTCGGAAAATTATGGCCACGTATTGAAGGAGTTCGCCGCCGCATTCGGAGCGCAGTTGCCGCATCTGGACAAGGAAGAGCTCTACTGGCGCATCGACATCATTGCCGGCGCATTGACCTACGCGATGGCCGACTTCGGCGTGATAAAGCGGCGCGCGGCGATGTCCGAGAAGATTCACCGCGAACGGGCCGCTGAGCATCTGATCCGTTTCGCCGCGGCCGGCCTTCGCGCCGAATAGTCACGTCCCCAAATCCCCTTCGCGCGGCTTTGCCGTCGCGCCCTCCCACACTCCTTCCTGCGAGGTTTTGCATGAACCACTCCCCCCTCCGCATCCGCAAGGTTGCCGTCCTTGGCGCCGGTGTCATGGGTGCTCAGATCGCGGCCCACCTGGTCAATGCCGATGTCGAAACCATCCTTTTCGACTTGCCCGCAAAGGAAGGTCCGAAGAGCGCTATCGCGATCAAGGCCATCGCCAATCTGGCCAAGCTCTCGCCGGCGCCACTGGCCGACGCCTCGCGCGCCCTGTCGATCACGCCGGCCAACTACGATGAGCATCTCGATTTGCTCAAAGGCTGCGACCTGATCATCGAGGCGATTGCCGAGAGGATGGAATGGAAGCTCGACCTTTACAAGAAGATTGCGCCGTATGTGTCTGATTCTGCTTTCATTGCGAGCAACACTTCAGGCCTCTCGATCAATGCCTTGGCCGAGGCCTTGCCACCCGAGATGCGTCCGCGCTTCTCGGGCATCCATTTTTTCAATCCACCACGCTACATGCATCTGGTCGAGTTGATTCCGGACAAGCAGACGGATCCGGCGCTGCTCTCGGGGCTCGAAGCCTTCCTGACCACAACCCTCGGCAAGGGCGTCGTCCACGCCAAGGACACGCCGAATTTCATCGGCAATCGCATCGGTGTGTTTTCGATTCTCGCCACGATGCACCACACCGAACAGTTCAAACTCGGCTTTGATGCGGTAGATGCGATCACCGGCCCTTCGATTGGTCGACCGAAGAGCGCGACCTATCGCACCTCGGATGTCGTCGGCCTCGACACGATGGCGCATGTGATCAAGACGATGGATGACACCCTGCCGAATGATCCTTGGCACAAGTACTACAAAGCGCCGGCCTGGCTCAGCACGTTAGTCGAGAAGGGCGCGCTTGGACAGAAAACCGGCGCAGGCTTCTTCCGCAAACTTGGCAAGGATATCCAGGTTCTCGACCTGGCCAAGCAGGATTACCGCCCAGCCATCGAGGGGGTCAGCGAGGAGCTCGGCAAGATTCTCGCTATGCGCAATCCTTCCGAGAAATTCGCCGCCTTGCGCGCGTCATCGGACAACCAGGCGCAATTCCTCTGGGCCATGTTTCGCGATCTGTTTCATTACACCGCGTTCCATCTCGCGGACATCGCCGAGACCGCGCGCCATGTCGATTTCGCGATCCGCTGGGGCTACGGCTGGAAGATGGGTCCGTTCGAGACTTGGCAGGCCGCCGGTTGGAAACAGGTGGCGCAGTGGATCGCCGAAGACATCGCTGCCGGCAAGGCCATGAGCGATGCGCCGCTGCCCGCTTGGGTCACCGATGGTCGCGACGGCGTGCATGGCAAGGATGGATCGTGGTCGCCGACGCTGGGCAAAAACGTGCCGCGCTCGAACGCGGCGGTCTATCAGCGCCAGTTGTTTCCCGATCCGCTACTCGGAGAATCCTTCGACAACGGCACGACCGTCTGGGAAAACGACGGCGTGCGCTTGTGGCATCTCGGCGACGACATCGGCATCGTCTCGTTCAAGACCAAGATGAATACGGTCAACGACGCCGTCCTCGATGGCCTGCAAGCTTGCGTCGAACATTGCGAGAAGCAATTCAAGGCGATGGTCATCTGGCAAACCAGCGAGCCGTTCTCGGCGGGTGCCGACCTCAAAGGTGCGATGGGCCTGATCAAGGACGGCAAGATCGCCGAATTCGAAGCGATGGTCGCGAACTTCCAGGCGACCAGCATGCGCATCAAGTACTCGCTGGTGCCAGTGGTTTCAGCCGTGCGTGGCATGGCCTTCGGCGGCGGCTGCGAATTCCAGATGCATTCGGCGCGCACGGTCGCCGCGCTCGAAAGCTATATCGGCCTCGTCGAAGCGGGTGTCGGTTTGCTGCCGGCCGGTGGCGGACTCAAGGAATTCGCCTTGCGCGCCTCGCGCAATGCTGTCGATGGCGATCCGTTCAACGGCATCAAGAAATCCTTCGAAGCCGCGGCGATGGCCAAGGTCTCGACCAGCGCACTCGAAGCAAAGCAATTGGGACTTTTGCGCCCCGATGACGTGATCATTTTCAACAACTTCGAGCTGCTCTACGTCGCCAAGCAGGTTGCCCGATCACTCGCGGAAACCGGCTGGCGTCCACCCTTGCCTGCGCGCGACATCACGGCTGGCGGCGATGTCGGCACGGCCTCGCTCAAGATGATGTTGGTCAACATGCTCGAAGGCAGGTTCATCTCGCCACACGATTACGAGATTGGCAGCCGGATCGCCGATACCTTGTGCGGCGGCGTGATCGAACGCGGATCGCAGGTCGATGAAGCATGGTTGCTCGATCTCGAGCGCAAGCACTTCGTAGAACTCGCGCAGATGCCGAAGACCCAGGAACGCATCGCACATACGTTGACGACGGGCAAGCCGCTGAGGAACTGAGATTCGGGATTGCGGGATTCGGGATTCGCAAGAGCCTGTTCTCCGCCATCCCGCGACCATCTCGCTGTTCCGAATCCCCAATCCCGAATTTCGAATCCCGCACTTGGAGCTTCAGCCATGACCAAACAACTACAAGACGCCTACTTCGTCTCCGCCGTGCGTACACCGGTGGGCAAGGCGCCGCGCGGCGTATTTCGCAATACACGTCCCGATGACCTGCTTGCCCATGTGATCCGCGCGGCGGTGGCCGGCGCACCGGGCATTGATCCTTCGTTAATCGAAGACGCGATTATCGGCTGCGCGATGCCCGAAGCCGAGCAAGGCATGAATGTCGCGCGCATCGGCGTGCTGCTCGCTGGCTTGCCGAACACGGTCCCGGCGCAAACGGTCAACCGTTTCTGCTCTTCAGGCGTGCAGGCGATCGCATTGGCTGCCGATCGCATCCGCACTGGCGATGCCGATTTGATGCTTGCCGGCGGCACCGAGAGCATGAGCATGGTACCGATGATGGGACACAAGATCGCGATGAACCCGATCGCGTTCACCAACGAGAACATCGCTATTGCCTACGGCATGGGTATTACCGCCGAAAATGTCGCCAGCGAATGGAAGGTCAGTCGCGAGGATCAAGACGCGTTCGCCCTCGCCTCGCATCAGAAAGCGCTCGCCGCGATTGCCGCAGGCGAATTCAGGGATGAAATCGTTCCGTTCAAGCTCGATGATCATTATCCGGATCTGGTCGGTCGCGCGATCCAGACCGATAGCCGCCTGATTGATACCGACGAAGGCCCGCGCCTCGATACGAGTGCTGCTGGTTTGGCCAAGTTACGCACCGTGTTCAAGGCGGGCGGCAGCGTCACAGCGGGTAACTCTTCGCAGATGTCCGATGGCGCCGGCGCACTGATGCTGGCCAGCGAGAAGGCGATCAAGGAATACAACCTGACCCCGATCGCGCGCTTTGTCTCATTCGCGGTTGCCGGTGTGCGTCCCGAAGTGATGGGTATCGGCCCGATCGCGGCCATCCCGAAAGCACTCAAGCTCGCCGGATTGACCAAGGACCAAATGGACTGGATCGAACTCAATGAGGCGTTTGCCGCTCAGGCACTCGCGGTGATCCGCGATGTCGGCCTCGATGCGAGCAAGGTCAATCCGCTCGGTGGTGCCATTGCGCTGGGCCACCCGCTCGGCGCGACCGGTGCGGTGCGCGCTGCCACCCTGATCCATGGCCTGCGTCGACACAAACAGAAGTACGGCATGGTGACGATGTGCATCGGAACCGGCATGGGCGCGGCAGGAATTTTCGAGGCGCTCTGAAGCTTCTCGGCTAGCGGATAGCTGCGAGTGGGTATTTGTGGGAAGCGGCTGAAGCCGCTTCCCACATTGAGAGTTGAACGGTCTCGGCTGCTTCAGGCCAGTCGAGTACCGTTCGGCACCGGTCGCTCGATCGTGGTAAGAACGACGCCCTCTTCCGTCGGGAATCCGGTCAGCAGGAATTGAGAGAGGAACGGTCCGATCTGCTTTTCCGAAAAATTGATCACCCCAACGATCTGACGACCGACAAGATCGACAGGTGTGTACAAAGCTGCAATCTGCGCACTGGCCTTGCGCTCGCCATACGGTCCAAAATCGACCCAGACCTTGTAGGCAGGCTTGCGCGCCTCGACAAAGTCTTCGACGCGAATCACCGTTCCGGCGACCATGACAACCCGCTCAAATTCGCTCCAACTGAGCGCTTCGTCCTTCAAGTTTTTGTCATCGTTCACTGGGCCGGCTTCAGCGCGGCGCTGTCGAGTCCCACTTGGATCCAGCCAAGATTGATACCAATGCGAGTAGCTTCGGGGTTCGCCCATGCATAGGCGATCGCGCGACCACTGGCATCCTCGATCACCGACAGTTTCACCACAGCCACATTGCCATCGCGGTAGGTTGCACGCTCGAGTTCGAGCGAATAACCGGATTTCTGGCCATCGCGCCACGTGAGCGGTGTCTTGCCCCCTTCATTGCTGATTCGCAGATCCTTGTTCATATGCCAATCGGTACTTTCCGGCTTGGCGTTCTGTCCGGCGCCGTTGATCGCCGCCCAGCCTCCGTACCATGTCACTCGTCGTGCCTCGACAAGTGCCTCTGGACCGCGCGCCTGATCAGCGTACAGGCGCACGCGCAGCGCATCGCCATCATGCTCGATCGTCAACGGCAGCAGCGCCGCCGACGCGCCGACGCCAGGAGCGACGGTCGAACAACTGGCCTGGTCGGCACGCACCTCAAGCGCGCTTGCAGTCGCAGCACCACGCAACGCGCACGCGTCGAGTGCCACCCATTGGTTCGTATCGAAATCCTTGTCAAGCGAAGGACTACTCACGAGTGCACGATACGGCGTCAATTCCAATGAGCCATCAACTCTCTTGAGCGAGCGCATGAGCCACGTCGCGGTCAACTCGCTGCTCCCGGAAAGCCGCACCTTCCAGGCGTAGAAACCGGGCTTCAGCAGCGGTCTAATTTCGAAGCGAACATGCGGAACGGCCATAGTTGCCGTCTGCATAGCTTGTTCGTGATTGTCGTACTCACCGTCAAACCAGGCACGTTGGCCGCTTGATACCGCAACTTCCGCCGGCTTGCTTCGCGAGGGTGTGCTCTGGCAGGCGCACAACGAGATTGCGCTGCAAAAGGCCAGGAGGATCATCGAAATGGGTTTGTTCATGGGGCAAGGATAGACCGACGCAGTGATTTGGCGATATACGGCAGCGCGAATCCATCTCGACACCGTTATGCTCTTCGGCGCATTCGATGGAGAGAATCTTGAGCGACGACATGCTTCGCGCCGACCCAAGTCTGCGCCGCCTAACGATAGCGGTGCTTGGAATCGCAGCAATCCTCGCGTTGATCGCGGCGGTGCTTTTTCAGAAGTGGCTGAACGGAATCGGTGGAATTCCCGGAACGGACATCTTGATCCTGCGACTTCGCCGGATGATCGGCGTGGCCCTGACTGCCAGCGCGGTTTGTCTCGGCTTACTCGCCTGGTACGCCGCGCACAAGGCCTCGCGGATCAAGCTCCTCGCGCAATGGCCATTGCCCGGAACGCGGGTTATTCGCGATACGCCGGTGCGTCGTGGTGAAGCCGCAAATCGTATTCGGCGACTATTGAATATTGTCGCCGTCAACCTGCTCGTATTGGCATTCGGCATGGGCGCGATCAGTTGGCAAATGCTCAACTGATCGCTGGTAAACCACTCAGTCGATTGCTCGAACGCGGAACTTGCGACCCTTGATCTTGCCGTCGCGTAGCCGATTGAGTGCCGTCGCGGCTTGATCTCGGCGAATCGCGACATACGAACGCGTAGCGAATATGCCGATCTTGCCCACGGCATCGGCAGCAATTCCAGCATCACCGGTCAATGCGCCGAGGATGTCACCAGGCCGCACTTTCTCCTGACGTCCACCGTCGATACAGAGGGTGCTCATCGTCGCCTTGATCGGTGTGCCGGTACCGCTCATCGATGGCAAAGTCGACCAGCGGATCTTCTGACCGGTGCGCGCCTCGATCGGCGCGATTCTGGGCATTTCCGCTGCGGCAACCAGGCTCCAGGCCTGGCCCTTGTGCCCTGCTCGCCCGGTGCGTCCGATGCGGTGGACGTGGACATCCGGATCGGTCGAGACTTCCCAATTGACTACCGCCGGCAGCTCTTCGATATCGAGTCCACGCGCCGCGACGTCGGTGGCAACAAGGATGGCGCAACTGCGGTTGGCAAAGCGCATGAGCACTTCGTCACGATCACGCTGCTCGAGGTCACCATGCAAGGCCAGCGCCGAAAATCCGCGCTGAGCCAGTCCATCGGCCAGTTCCTGAGTATCTCGGCGCATATTGCAAAAGATCAGCGTTGACTCCGGACGGTGCATAGTCAGCAGGCGCAGCAACGCATCGAAACGGCGAGCCCCATCGATCTCGTAAAACTGCTGATCGATCTCAGGCAAATCCGCGCCCGCGTCGGTGGCCACTTCAACCGGATCACGTTGCAGGCTGCGACTGATCTTGCGGATTTCGTCAGGAATCGTCGCCGAGAACAAAAGGGTTTGGCGTGATTTCGGGCTTTGCTTGAGCAGACTCGTGATCGATTCCTGGAACCCCATGTCAAGCATGCGATCAACCTCATCGAGAACGAACACACGGACCGCATCGAGCGACAACGCACCCTGATCGATCAGCTCCTGGATCCGACCCGGCGTACCTACAACGATATGTGGTGGATGCGTCAACGAGGCCAACTGCGGGCGCAGCGGAATGCCGCCGCACAAGGTCAGCAGCTTGACGTTCGGGACAAAACTCGCGAGTCGCCGGATCTCCTTGCTGACCTGATCGGCGAGTTCACGGGTCGGACACAAAACAATCGCCTGCACGCTGGCCTGACTCGGGTCGAGCCTTGCAATCAAGCCCAAACCGAACGCGGCCGTCTTGCCGCTACCGGTTGGGGCCTGGGCGATGACGTCCTTGTTTTCAAGAATGTGCGGCAGACTCAGCGCCTGCACGGGCGTCATTTCGGTGTACTCAAGTGCGCTGAGAGCACTGAGCAAGGACGGGTCAAGCGGGAGGGTATTAAATGCGTTCATGCGCCATGATCGCATGAGGGGCGCGTCACTAGCCCGGACTATCCATGAATACGCACGATGATCGCGTAGGGCCTTGGATTCACGCGGCGTTTCGCGATTGAGGAGATAGTGGGCTCTATCGCCGAATGAGCGGAAAGTCGTGTGGATTCAAGGAACAAGCGAGCGCGTGCGTAGTTCATGAATAGTCCGGGCTAGTTACCCTTGCGAGTTTGCGGATCGTCTCCACTGTTTGCACGGCCTGTCCGTGCGCGGTGAAGTTCATCGCGGCTGCGGGCCTTCTCCCACCCCCTGCATCCTGGAATTCGCCATGACCATTTCGATGTATCAAGCCTCTGTTCCTGTTTTTGTTCGCGCGCTTGGCAACCTTTCCAACATCCTTAAAATTGCCGCTGCCCACGCCGAGCAACACAAGATCGACCCGTCGGTATTGCTCGCGGCACGACTGTTTCCGAACATGTTTCCGCTCACCCGGCAA